>JBGSSZ010000456.1:0-10778 GCA_041736785.1 Limnoglobus sp. | reverse complement strand
CCTGCGGCGACGTATTTCCGCAAAAACCAGTGCTTTCTCTACTGAAGTAGACGATACGCCTGCAAGCTTCGCTGCGCGATTTGCCCAAAAACACCGAGAATACTAGAGATATTTGCGTTCTGCGACGGACACTAGCTACGGGTGGGCTTTCGGTACAACATCTCGATGAAGCGATTTCTCATGGTGCGGCTGGGCCGCCTGCTGACTTGGCCGACGCGGCGTCAGCTTCGCCGCTTTGAAGCCGACTGCTACCGGCCCGAATCGGTGCAGCGCGAGCTCCTCGACCGCATTCTGCACGACAACGCCGGCACCGCTTTCGGTGTCGATCATCACTTCGGCAGCGCCAGCGACTGGACTGCGTACCGCAAATCGGTGCCGGTCGCGCCGTATGAGTATGTCTCGCCGTACATCGAGCGCGTGATGAAAGGGGAGATCTCGGCGCTGCTCAGCGAGCCGAAAGTACTGATGTTCGCACTCACCAGCGGCACCACGGCGGCGCGGAAGCTGATCCCGGTCACGCCGAGCTATCTGCGGTCGTACAAACGCGGCTGGCAAATGTGGGGCGTCCGCATGTATCGCGATCACCGCGGCCGTCGCATCGCCATGCGGCCCATCGTCCAGATGGTCGGCGATCCCGATGAGTTCCGCACCGAGGCGGGCATCCCGTGCGGCAACCTCACCGGGTTCACCGCCAAGATCCAGATGAAGCTCATCAAGCGGCTCTACGCCGTCCCCTATGAGACCGGCAAAATCAAAGACCCGCTCGCGAAGTATTACGTCGCACTGCGGTTCGCACTTGGTCGCAATGTCAGCCAGTTCATGGCCGCAAACCCCAGCACGCTGACCACGCTGGCCCGCACGCTGGACGAGCAGAAAGCGTGGCTCCTGAAAGACCTCGCCGACGGCACACTCCGCAGCGACTTGGACATCCCCGACGCCGTGCGATCCGTGCTGGAGCCACGGCTGAAGCCCAACCGCGAGCGGGCCCGCGAATTGTCCGAACTGGCGTCGAAGCTGGGGCGACTGTTTCCAAAGGATGTCTGGCCGAGCGAAAACGTGATCGTGAACACTTGGACGGGCGGCAGCATGGGGCCGTATCTGCGCGGCCTGCCGCTGTATTTTGGCGACACACCGATCCGTGATCTGGGCTTGCTCGCCAGCGAAGGGCGGATGACGCTGCCATTCGCCAACAGCACGCCGAGCGGGGTACTCGATATCTGGAGCCACGTCTTCGAGTTTATCCCCGAGAGCGAGATCGATTCCACCTCGCCGATCGCGCTGGGTGCTCACGAACTGGAGGAAGGGCAGACCTATTACATCGTGCCGACCACGACCTATGGGTTGTACCGCTATCACATCAGCGACTTGGTGCGAGTGACCGGCTTCCTCGGTCGCACGCCGCTGGTGGAGTTTCTGGGCAAGGGGCACCGCTTCGCGAACATCACCGGCGAGAAGCTCAGCGAGCACCACGTCACGCGGGCCGTGGATGCAGTGCTGAAGGCGGTACCGATCCCGCTGAACACGTACAGCCTTGCCCCGGTCTGGAATGAGTCGGAGCCACACTATGGCTTTTTCGTCGAGCCGACGAGCGGGGTGGAGCAGTTTGTACAGGCTCTGGATCGCGAGCTGGGCGTGCAGAACATCGAGTATGCGGCAAAGCGTGAGAGTGGCCGGTTGGGCGCCCTGCAGCCGATGCGATTACCCGAGGGCTACTGGGCCACGTGGGACGCAGAGAATCTTCGCACGCGCGGTGGTGCGGCCGAACAATACAAGCACCCGTGCCTCATCGGCGACGAAAAAACCGCACACACGCTCTTGAAGTCGCGTGTAGGATAAGCTTGTGCCTGCAAATTCGCCGACGCCTGTGCTGGATGATTTCGTACCGCTGGAGAGCGTGACGGGCACCGACGCCGCGCACACGACGGATACCAAGACGATCACACATCCGCCGGGGCGGGATGTGGAAGTGATCGAGATCCCTGCCCGCGTGGCCCCACCCGAGCCGGGCGACCGCATCGGCGGCTATCTGCTGCAGCAGAAGCTCGGATCGGGCGTGTCGTGCCATGTCTTCCGCGGCTGGGACGAAGCCCGCAGCTGCCCCGTCGCCATGAAAATCCTCAACTGGGGCAACGTCCATGACCGCACCGCGGCTCTGAAGCAGATGCGGACCGAAGCGGCAGCCTTGGCCCGCGTGAAGCACCCGCGGGTGCTGCGGTTTCTCGATTTCGGGTTCGACCCGCGCTGGCCGTACCTCGTCACCGAGTTTGTCGATGGCCGCACGCTGGGCGAGCTCATCCGCACCGGCGGCAAGCTCCCACTCGACTGGACCCTGCACGTGCTCAGTCAGGTCGTTGAAGGCCTCGGTGCCGTCTGGCGGGCCGGCATCGTCCACCGCGACATCAAGCCCGACAACATCCTGCTCAGCAGCAACGGTGTGGCCAAGCTGATCGACTTCGGCGTGGCGAAGGCTGACATTCTGAAGTCGCTCGATCTCAGCACCGAATTGGCGGGCACGGCGGCGTACCTGTCGCCGGAGCAGGCTCGCAACGCCGCGATGGCCGATTGCCGCTCTGATATCTATTCGCTTGGCGTGACGCTGTTTGAGACGCTCACCGGCAAGCTGCCGTTCGAGGGCCGCAACCGCATGCAGATGATCTTTCAGCATCTGAACACGCCCCCCACGCCGGCGTCGAAGATCGATCCGAGCATCCCGCCGCTGGCAAGTGATCTCTGTCTATGGATGATGGCCAAGAACCCAGCCGAACGCCCGCAGAACTACGGCGATCTGAAGGAAGCCCTCAAGACCGTGCATGGCTCACTGACGCAATGACAGTGCGGACCATCACCGACGTCGCTTGCACCGTTTGTGGCTGCGTTTGCGACGACCTATCCATCACGGTGGACGGTGACCAGATCGTGGATGTCGCCAACGGCTGCAAGCTGGCTGATCCCTGGTTTCCGGCACGCACACGACACAATCCACCTGCAGCGATGATCGGGGACAAGGTCGCCACGCTGAGCGATGCCACCGCACGTGCCGCGGCGATCCTCTCGGAAGCGAAGTGCCCACTCATCTATGGCCTGGCACGCAGCACCACCGATGGCCAGCGCGCCGCCGTGGCACTGGCCGAGCGACTCGGCGCCACCATCGACACCAGCAGTGATACGTCATCAATCGTGGCGATGCAGCAAGTCGGCGCGAGCACCTGCACACTCGGCGAAGTGCGGAACCGAGCAGATCTGGTGATCTTCTGGGGTAGTGATCCCGTCACCACCCACCCGCGTCATCTGGAGCGTTATAGCCGCCCCGCAGGGAAACCGCGAACCCTGATTGTCGTCGACGCCGTCGAGACCGCGACATCGAAGGAAGCGGATCTGTTTGTGCAGGTCGACGAAGCCCGCAACTGGGAAACGCTCTGGACCCTGAGGCTTCATGTCGCGGGCAAGATCGTAGACGCCCCGCCGGCACTCGTCGATCTGGCAGCGAGGATAAAAGCCTGCAATTTCGGCGTGGTCTTCTTCGGAGCGGGGCTCACGCATGGAGCACTCGCGCATCGCACTGTCGAAGCACTCCTGCAACTCGTCACCGATCTCAACGCTCACACGCGGTTCTATGCCCGCCACATGCGCCAGAGCGCCGCGGGCGCGGAGAGCGTGCTCACCTGGCAGACTGGTTACCCGTTCGGTGTCAACTTCGCGACGGGTGCACCGTGCTACAATCCGGGCGAGTTCACCGGCACCGACATGCTTGGTCGCAAGGAGATCGACGCCTGCCTGCTGATCGGCAGCGATGGCATCGACGAGTTACCAGACGCGGCTTTGGAGCATTTGAACACAATTCCGGTGATCCGACTCGATTCACCGGGCACAAGCTGCGATGTGAAGTGCGATGTGTGCATCACGACCGCGGTCTACGGCATCCACACACCGGGCACGGCACACCGCATGGATGATGTGATGATCCCGCTCACGGTGCTGGTGCCGACGGAGTATCCCGGCGATGCGGAGGTGATCGCCGGGATCGAAAGACAACTGGATCAAGGCAGTTCGACGGCTTCCTGAGCGGCGCGTTCGCGGAGTTGCTTCATCCCGCGGACGTTGATCTGCCGCACGCGCTCTTTGGTGATGCCGAAGTGCTGACCGATCTGCTCGAGAGTCATTTCGCGCTGACCGCTGAGGCCGGTCCGCATGCGGATGACTTCCCGCGTGCGGGGGTCGAGTGCTTCGAGCAGCGTGTTCACGCGGCTCTTGGCGGCATCGGCGACAGCCACGACTTCCTGCTCGTCGGTCCGCTGGTCAGCCTTCGCTTCGAACAGTTCGTCCGCGCCCGTAACGTACTTGCTGCGGCGCTTGTTCTCGTCCGGAATGCTCCGGGCGAAGTTCTTCATGATCGCCCAGGTGGCGTAGGTGCTAAACTTGAATCCGCGACCGTAGTCGAATTTCTCGACGGCCCGCATCACGCTCAGGTTGGCATCGCTCTTGAGTTCGTCGAGGTTCTGCCCGACCTGCAGGTGCTTGGTGGCGAGATTGTGCACGAGGCGCTGGTTGCACTCGATGAGGAGATCGCGGACAGCCTTCACTTCCTCGTGCAGGGCTTCCATCTTCTGCAGTTCGGCGACGCGGGCCCGGCTCGGGTCGATCCGATCGCGCAACTGCTGCAGCTTGTGCTTGAGGAAGTTCATCTTGCGGAACAGATGCGCTTCCTGCTCGCGGCTCAGGAGCGGCTTTTCATAGAGGTACGCCATCTGCGGATCGACTTCCTTCGGAGCCCGCATGGCATCCATTCGGCTCAGGAAGATCAGTTCATCGGGCATCGGCCCAGCGATGATCGCTTCCTTCGCAGAATCGTCGAACTCGGCGTTGTACATGTAGTCGATCGGCGGACGGACCAGCCGGTCGGCTTTCACTTCGTTCACAACCCGATAGAGACTCGACCGAGTGCGGCCGAACTTTCGTGCGAGTGCTTCCACGGCAGTGCCCTCCTTCATGGCTGCGAAGATTTCCGCTTTCGTGGTATCATCCAGAGGGCCAGTCCGCTGCGGATACACCGCGAGTTCCGGATGGGCCTTGTCGAAGTTTTTGATCGTGTAGCGCACCGCTTCGGCACTGCGGTGCAACTCGTCGGCGAGCCGGCGGCTCACGTCTGTCAGGCTGTGACCATCCTGGGCCAGCTGCTTGGCCTCGATGATGATGCGGTCCTTCTCCGTGTCGGAAAGATGGCTGAACTTACTGCTCTTCTCGACGCGTTCCCGGTAGCGACCGGAAAACTGCTCCACGCTGGAAAGCGGAAAGCCGAGGACGCTGCGGCCCTGGACTTTGACTCGCCTGGCGACAAGCCCGCGGAGCCGCCAGCGGCTGATCGTCTTGGTGCTGACGTTGAATCGCTCCGACACCTGCTCGAGCGTCAGCATCTCTTCGCCAGCCTGCTCAATCGGCAACGGCGGCAGGCTCCGCTCGATGCGGATGATAAACAGTGCGAGGTCGTGCTTCAGATCTTCGCCGCTGATCAGCAAGTCCGAATGCAGATCGGAGCGATAGTCGGTCAGTCGATATCCGACGAACTGATACGGATACTCCCGCTCAGGTTCGATCTCGGCCAGCAGTTTAGCCGCATTCGCAAGTTGTTCGCGGCGTTTGGACGCCGTGGCAAACCGCACCTGTTGCGCGGTCAGCTCGGCAATCGCTTTCTGTTGGAAGTTATTCATCACCGTCTCCTTCCGGCGGGGCGCCGGCTTCCGTACCTGGTTCGCTTCCTGGGTGCGATTCTTGCGCCACAGGATACAGTACCACGACCGTCTTCTTTCAGTTTCTCACAACCGCTTCCGACTTTTCAGCAACTCTTGCTCAAGTCGCTGAGTTTGACAGTCGCAGGCACCAAGAAGGTTCACCTATGACTCTAAACCCCGGAATCGCAACCACCGCGCCGTTTGAGCAACCATTTTCCTCATTCGAGGCAATCGCACAGCAAGTATTGCCTTCATCTATCCTTACGACGAACAGGGACGCGAAGTTTGCGCAAATTCGTGTCACAAGCTTGTCACAGGCCTCTCGGAGAGTGGATGAATTTACAGGCATTGAACGTTTGTTTTCAAACTCAGTAGGAAAAAACTGCACATCGCGGGCGCAGGCTGTTAGAATTCATCTCTGGCCATACAACCGGGAGTGACATGTTCACGCGTTGCTTGACAATCGCTCTCATGGGATGCGGATCGACCAGCTTGGGTCAGACGCTGCTGCGCGAGAAACTGCCGGCGGATGCCGTCACGACTGTCGAAGTGGCAGTCAACCTGGATGGCGAAATGACGCTGCCGGGGGCCAAGCCGCAGCGGCTCGCGGTCGTCGGGACGAGTCAGCTGAACTATGTCGAACGTGCCTTGCCCGCGGAAGACGCCCAGAAGCTCCTGCGAATCTACAAGACCATCGACATCCGCCGTACGGTGGGCGATCGCAAGCAGACAGCCGACATCCGCAAGGACGTGCGGCGGCTGGTGGTGCTGCGCAGCAACAACGTCAAGAGTCCGTTCTCCCCCGATGGCCCGCTGCTCTGGAGCGAGATCGATGTGGTCAAGAACGATCTCTTCGCACCGGCTCTTGCAGATGGCTTGCTGCCCGGCAAGGAGGTGAAACCCGGCGACTCCTGGAATGCGACCGCGTCCGCCGTGCGCGAACTCACTGACCTGGAGAAAGTGAGCGTCGGCGCGCTCGTGGTGAAGTTGGTCGGCGTGGTGACCTTCGACGGCAAGTCGCGAGCCCGCCTGTCTGTCAGCGGCAGCCTCCGCGGCGTCGACGACAACGGCCCTGCCAAGCACACCCTCGACGGCACCGCCTATGTCGATCTCGACACCTCGCTGCTCAGCTATCTCAGCGTCAAGGGCACGCATGAGCTTCTGGACGGTGAAGGCCGCACCAATGGTCGCATCGATGGCCGCTTCACGATGACCCGCAAGCTGACCCCGAGCGAGGCATTGTCCGATGCAGCGATTGCCAAGCTCGGCGTGAAGCCGACGCCGGAAAACACAAGGCTGCTCTACCTCAATGACGAGCTCGGCGTGCGCTTCGTACATTCGCGTCGTTGGCGGGTTGGAGCTGTGCAGGGCAAACAGGTGACGCTCGACGGCCCGAATGGTGCCGGCTTGCTGATCACGATGGAGGACCGCAAAAGCCTCCCCACAGCCGAGGCGTTCCTGAAGGAGACTCAGAACTTCATCGCGCAGGAAAAAGGTACTGTGGCGAACGTGACTCCGCCGAAGCGCGTCCGGACTTCACCCGCGACGGACCGCTTTGAATTCGATGCCAATCTCGGCAAAGAGCAGCTTCATCTGGTTTATGCGGTCATCGCCGGCAAAGAGGGTGGCGCGACGCTGGCAGCCCGCCTGCCCCGTGCTGATGCGAAAGCTCTCAGCGCGGATGTCGATGCGGTGTTGAAAGAGATTGAACTGAAGAAGTAGAGGCACTCACGAGCCGGAAGCGTAAGCGACGGGTACAGTTCTGAAAAAACCATACCCCTCGCTTACGCTTCCGGCTCGTTGCGTAATCGTCGCACCAACAGGACTGCGCCCACCAGCACGAGCAAAGCCGGTTCCGGGACCGGGTTGAACGCCAGCGAGCTTGGACTGACATTGGGATCGACCAGGATCGGAAGCTCGAAAGCACCCGTGCTGCCGTCGTATTGGAAGATGGTTCCAGGGATCGAACCGGGGAAGCCGAGGTTGGCCACGAGCAAGTCACCGCTGTCGGTGAAGAGCACATCGGAAGGGAACGTGAAGGCGAGATCGCCGGGGGTCAGACCGGTGCCGGTCGGGACAAACACCGTATCGAAGCTACCGTCGGAGTTGTAGCGGAGGACTTTGTTGCCGAAGCCATTCTGCACGTAGCTGACGTCGGCGACGTAAAACTTGCCGTCAGGGCCGAAGGTCGTGCCGGTGGGGTTTTCGAGTCCGCCGGACATTCCTGCGATGAATGTGCTGGTGACGGGCATGCCGCTGGTGTAGTTGGTGATGCGATCCACGTCGCCGAAGGCTCCGCCAGCGGCACCGCGGAGATTGCTGACGTACAGGCTGTTGCCGTTGACGGTCAGGCCCGTGGGCTGGTCGAGCCCGGTCGCGATAGTGCTTTCAAACACCCCGGCTGCGGAAAAGCGGTCCACGGCACCGCTGTCGGGTGCCGCCGTCAGGCCGCCGTTGCGGGCGAGATAGACTTTTCCATCGTCACCGAAGCGGATTCCCGTGGGAGCGTAGTAGTTCCCCATCCCGGCGACCGTCTCCAGTTGCGAGGCACTGATGAACGTGCTGACCATGCCCGTCGTGAGATCGTACTTGAGCACGCTGTTGTTGGTGGCGTCGGTGCCCTGATTGCTGATGTACAAGTTGCTGTCGGGCCCGACGGTGATGCGTGAGGGAGCGTTGACACCGTTGGCGAAGGGGGCCACGAGGGTTTGCTGTAAGCCGCTGCCGGTGGGGCTGTATTGGTAGACGGCACTGTTGAAGTACGACGACACCAGCAATTGCGCGGACGCCGTGCCGACGAGTGCCAGCAGGCTGAATGAAGCGACGAGAATGCGAAGCATGGGATTCCTGCGAGGCGGAAGTTACGCGAGAGTTTCGCGGAGTCTATCTATAACAAGCAGAGCGAAACGAGTCCATCCGCCCCACCCGCTTGTCGGAGCCCTATACCGTGCCTGCACGCCGAGCTTTCACGCTGATCGAGCTTTTGGTCGTCATCGCCATCATCGCGGTGTTGGTGGGGCTCCTGCTGCCAGCGGTTCAGAAGGTGCGGGCCGCGGCGTCGAAAACGAAATGCGCCAACAATCTCAAGCAAATCGGTCTGGCGCTGATCCATTACGAAACTCGCACACTCAAGTTACCGCCGGCGTTTCCCGCGAAGCCAAAACCGGGCCGCTCCGAGCCCGCGTATTTCTACTCCTGGAGCGTCCTCGCCGAGCTGAATCCCATGCTCGAACAGACCGCGATCTACAATCAGATGGATCTTGAAGTCCCGCTCTATTCTGTTGGCACGTTTCAAATCACGCCCGAAAATCGCATCGCCGCGGGGCAGACCATCCCACTCTTTCTCTGCCCGGCGGACCGGCAGAAATCGATCAGCAGCGGCTACGGCGTCACCGACCTCGGGCCGACCAACTACGCCGCCTGCCTCGGTTCCGGCACGACTCGCGGGGCCGCGCCCCTCGGATCGCCCTGGAATGCCGATGGCGCATTCGAAGCCAAAAAGAAGCACACCTACGACGACATCCGCGACGGTGCGTCGAACACGATCGCCTTCTCCGAGAGCACCCTCGGCGACGGGCGGGAGTTCGCAATTGGTGCGATGCCCGCCGACAAGCAACTCGTCTATGCGTTTGTGACGTATCCCGTCGAGGAATCGAAGTGCAACGCGGCCACCGCCTGGAATGTGAACAACCGTCGCGGCTTTCTTTGGGCGACCGGTGAGATCCGCAGCGGTAGCTACAACCACTACTACCCGCCGAACGCCGACGCGGTGGACTGCGTCACTTACAACCCCGCAACCGGTGAGCAAAATCTGACATCCGAAGGTTTCCACACCGCACGCAGCCTGCACACGCGCGGGGTGAACGTGTTGCTGCTCGACGGATCTGTGCGGTTTGTGACGAACTCAGTCGATCTGAGCACCTGGCGGGCACTCGGGACCCGCGCCGGCGGTGAGACGCCGGGAGAATGGTGAGCGGCTCAGGGCAGATCGTCGGGTGAACCCAGCACTGCGTCGCCGGCGTGGGTGCCCGCTTTCACTTCACCGTTGGTGTTCTGATAAATGTGATCGCCATTGGGTCCGATGGTGGGCACGGTGGTGTAAATCGAGTGGCCATCTTGAAAGAGCACATTGGAACCGAGGCGGTGCGGTGACTGGAGCCCCACCGACTTGCCGTCCTTCATGGGAAAATCGCCCACCAGCGGCATGACGCTGTCTAGCCCTTTAACCCGTGCGGGGCCGAAGTGCGTGCCGTTGGCACGGTGGCCAAGCGAGTAGGCGTAGCCCACGGGTTTGACGCCGTCGCAGGTCTTGGCGACATCGGTCGGCCAGGCACCCACCGACTGCATCACTGCGGGGAAATCACCGGCTCGCGGGGCGCTTGCAGTGCCGACTTCGGGGAACGAGTTGCCATGCGTGTCAGCGTAGGTGTTCATGGCCATTCCCATGCGCTGCAGATTGTTCTGGCAGGCGATGCGGGCGTTGAGATCCTGGTAGCGGTTGATCCCGGTGGCCACGAGCCCGAAGCCGAGCAAGCCGATGCTTGCCGCGACTGCGAGTTCGACCCAGCGACGCGTGGCAAAGGAGCGTGGCGGTTTGGGCGTCGCCAATGCTGCGTCGAGCTTGCCCAGCGTCGCGCTCACAAGGTCGTACGGCGGCGCGACTTCGCCACGATCCGCTTCCAGTGGTTGCAGCACCTGCTGGATGCGTTCGAGGTTCATCCGTGCCGCGGTGTCGCCGGCAAGCTGAGTCCGCACCGTCTCCAGCTCGTCCGCCGGAAGTGCGTTGAGTGCGTAGCCCAGAAGTGTTTCCTGTTCGATCATTCGATTGTCGCCTTTTTCCAGCACGCCGCCAGTTTGGCCACGGCCGCGTTCATTCTCGATTTCACCGTGCCGAGCGGAATATTCAAGCTCTCGGCAATGTCCTGATACCGCATGCCTTGAAAGTAACCCAGCACCACCACGCTCCGCAAGCTGTCGGGCAGTTCCTGCACCGCCTCGCGGACCGCCTGCTTCTGCTCTTCGAGGTCGGCCCACTGCCCGGGGTCGGGCTCG
>JBGSSZ010000390.1:0-3163 GCA_041736785.1 Limnoglobus sp. | reverse complement strand
ACGTAGCCTGGTGTCCCTTTCAATCGCAGTCCCACGCTCTCGATGAGCATCCGGGAGTGCTGGAGTCGGTGCTCACCAGACATCGCATCCGCGGCCAGTATCACCCGATTGTCGGCGTACCAGCCATCAAATGCGATGTTTGTGTTGCGCTCACCATACGGTAGAGCGTCGTGTCGGCAGTGCAGGTGCACAAGTAGCAGTAGCGGGGCCAGGGTGCTGCCCTGAGGGATGCCTATCTCCTTTGATTGGTCATCGGCGTGGGCCATCACCATGATGCGCTCTACGTAATCAGCGGACCTTATGAGGCGCTGAATATCTGCTTCGAGGTCGGCCAAACGCACGTTGTCGAAGGCCTTCTCGATATCGTCCAGGACCAGATACGTCTGGCCCGTCTCCTCGATACGCCGCTGCAGCGCCGCAAGGAAGTGCAGCGGAGAGCGACGAGGTCGGAAACCGTAGGACGAAGCCCCCGGGATTTCACGCTCGTCGGCAGCACCATCTTTTTCAGCGGCAACGACGGCACCACCGGCCCCGAACTCTGGAAGACCGACGGCACCTCCAGCGGCACCAATCTCGTCAAGGAAATCCGCCCCGGCGGGCTCGGTTCGCAACTCTCGAACTTCCTCGCGGTTGGCAACACACTCTTCTTCACCGCCACCGACGGATCCAGCGGCCTGGAACTCTTCAAATCCGACGGCACCTCCAGCGGTACCGGCATCGTGAAAGACATCCGCCCCGGTGCCGCGGCCGGCAGCACGCCGACAATGCTCACCAACGTGGCCGGCGCGATCTACTTCAGCGCCAATGACGGCACCAACGGCATCGAACTCTGGCGAAGCGACGGTACCTCCAGCGGCACCACGCTTCTGGACATCGAGCCCGGCATCGCCGCCGCGCCCACTAACCTCGTCGCCGTCGGCGATCGACTCAATTTCTCCGCCAACTTCTCGACTGTCGGTGTCGAACTCTTCTCCCTGCGCGAAGACAACGTACCCCCACTGACCGCCAGCATCACCAGCACCTCGGGCAACGGCACGTACAGCACGGGTCAAAGCGTCAACATCACGCTCATTTTCAGCGAGCCGGTGACGCTCGCCGGGGGGAGTCTGCTCGTGACGCTCGATACCGGTGCGGTCATTTCCATCGCGCCCTTCAACAACAGCGCGAGCGCGAGCGGCAACTACATCGTCGCGACTGGCGAAACCAGCCCGGACCTGAACGTCACCGCTCTCGCGCTCGGAGCCGGGGCCACGCTGCGCGACGCGGTGGGCAACAATGCCGATCTCGCACTAGCGCTCAGCAACCTGGCGAACAATGCGGCACTCGTCATCAACCCCTCCGCGCCGAACACGGTGAGTTTCATCGTTGTGAACCAGAGCGCGATCCAGCGATCGCGGCTCACCACGATCAACGTGAACTTCACCGCGAGCATGGATGTCGCGATCTTCCAGAATCCCGGAGCCGTCACGCGCACGCTCGGCGGGCCGGTCACGGTCGTCACCATTGGCAGCGGACTGATCGTCACACCGGGCTCGGGTAATTCGAATGCGATCACGCTGAAGTTCCAAAATGTGAGCAGCGGCGGTGTGGAGTTCGCCTCGCTCGCCGACGGCCGCTGGCAACTCGCCATCCCCTCGCTCAACTACACAAGCCCGCTGAACGATCCCAACCTGCGTCGCCTTTTCGGTGACATCAACGGCGACGGCACCATCGACGGACCCAACGACTTTTCGGCGTTCGGTGCTGCTTTCGGCATCACCAGCGTCGCATCGCCGTTCGACTTCAACAACGACGGCACAATTGACGGCAGCAACGACTTCTCGGCGTTCGGTGCCCGCTTCGGGCTCACGCTGTAATGCCATTACCTTCCTCCGGCTGACGACTCAAATGAGTGTCAGCCAGAAGAGTAGGCCGCCAACCAACTTGCCATGACCCTGTAAGACTAACACCTCGTACACCTGATGAGACGCACGCCAGCCCCATAGTCCAGCCGGCGATTCGGTTTTGACTCCTTCCTACTGCCCGTTCTTCCAGAACAATAATGTGAAGTTTCTCATCATTCGCGCAGCATGAAATGGCATCTCGTGGACAATGCTTCTGTTCGCCTCGCACTGCCTTCTGAGGAAACATCACCATGCCGCGCCTCCAATCCTGGATTCCAAAGTCCTGGCTCCCGAAAGTCCCCAAGCTGATCGCTCCCGCCAAACGGCGGACGGGTCTGCTTCAGGTCCTGAACCTCGAAGACCGGATCACCCCGGCGAACTTCTTCGTCAACAATCTCCTCGATTCCGGAGCTGGCTCGCTGCGGCAAGCGGTGCTCGACGCCAATGCCAATGTCGACGCGGATAATATCGTCTTCACCGTGGCCGGGACCGTGCCACTCGCCAGCACGATCGCCATCTCGACTGCTGTGGCCATCTCCACAATTCCGGCCGGCGTGATCATCTCCGGCGGCGGCAGTGTGGGCGTCTTCAACACGACCACCGCACCGGCAGGGACCGCAATCTCCTTCAACAAGCTCACCATCGCCAACGGCATTGCCAGCGATGGTGGCGGCATCCGTGCCGGCGACGAAGCGATCACGCTGAACTCCGTCACCGTGCGCGACAACACGGCCATCACTGACGGTGGCGGCATCTTCTTCAGCGGCGCGGGTAGCCTCACGGTCAATAACTCGACCTTCAGCAAGAACCAATCGTCATTCGGAGGTGCCATCGACTTTTTCAGCAGCGGCGGCTCGCTGACGCTCAACAACGCCACCATCACGGGCAACACCGCGACGCAACGCGGTGGTGGCATCTATTTCGTGGGCAGTGTCAGCGGCTCCGGTGTCCTCATCCGCAACAGTACCATCACAGGCAATTCCAGCGGTTCTGGCGGCGGGCTCTATCTCTCGACAACGCTCGCAACGGCCATCAGCAGCACCATCATCTCTGAGAATCAAGCTGGAACGGGACCGGATCTTCGCAAACTCTCGGGAACTGTGCAGATCGACTTTTCCGCGTACGGCAGCGCCGCGGGCTTCACCGCGGTGGGCAGCAACAACCTGATCGGTCAGGACCTCAAGCTCGGCGCCCTCGCCGACAACGGCGGCCCGGTGCTGACCATCCTGCCGGCTGTGGACAGCCCCGTCCGCGATGTCGGAGCAAACGCCGGTGGCCTG
>JBGSSZ010000379.1:0-12485 GCA_041736785.1 Limnoglobus sp. | reverse complement strand
CGCGGAAGTCTCGTGGCGCGATGTCATCCTGCTTGTGGGCGGCGGCTTTCTGGTCTACAAGAGCGTCCGCGAACTGCACGACAGCGCCACCGCTGGCGACAATCCCGAAGCTGACAAGGCCCGCAAGCCCGCGACCTTTCTCAAGACCATCATGCTGATCGCCGTGATCGACATCGTCTTCTCGCTCGACTCGGTGATCACCGCCGTCGGCATGGTCGACAGTCTGGCCGTCATGGTCGCGGCGATGGTGCTCGCGATGGGCGTGATGATGTTCTTTGCAGAGCGAGTATCTCGCTTTGTCGAAGGTTACCCGACCGTGCGCGTGCTCGCGCTCAGCTTTCTTATCCTCATCGGGGTGCTGCTCGTCGCGGAAGGGCTGGGCCAGCACATCGACAAGGGCTACGTTTACTTTGCCATGGCGTTCGCCGTGCTGATCGAGTTCATCAATTTGAAGCTGCGTCCGAAGTCGCTGGCGAAAGCGGTCGCCGATGGCTGAGCCGCTGGCGTATCTGAACGGTGTATATCTGCCGTTGTCGGAAGCCGCTCTGCCACTGACCGATGGTGGATTTGTCAATGGTGCCGTCGTCACGGACAACTGCCGCACCTGGAATCGCAAGCTCTTCCGCTGGGCTGATCATCAGGCCCGCTTCCGCCGCGACTGCAAGACGTGTCACATCCCACTGGCACTGAGCGATTGCAAACTCACAGCGGTGGCAGAGCGATTGCTCGATGGCGACGACGGGCATGTCGTGACCTTCGCGACACCGCAAAGTCTTGGCATGATCACGAGACCGATCGAGCATGATCGCAATCGCCGCTTTCAGCAGGAAGGCGTGGTGCTGCGTGTGGTGGGCCATCAGCCGGTCGCAGGGGACGCACTGCTGCCGCCGCAGCCCAAGCACCGCAGTCGGATGGTCTGGCATATGGCCCAGGAACAAGCCGGCAGCGCGGTGGCGGTGCTGCTCGATCGCCCCGGCGGGACACTGACCGAGACAGCGATCGCCTGCGTGCTAGCCGTCATCGATGGCGTGCTCGTCTCTCCACCGCGAACACTGATTCTGGACAGCATCAGTCTCGCAGTCGTGCTTGAACTCGCTGCCGCTGCCGGGCTGGTCTGCGAGGATCGCGAGATTCGCGAAGTTGACTGGCTGCTGGCTGAAGAAATGCTGCTGACGGGGACTGGCTGCGGTCTGGCATCCGTGCGTCAAATCAACGCCCACACTCTGCCGTGGAACGGTCCGGTGTTCACAACATTGTGGAAGGCTTGGGAGAATGCCGTGGGCTAGGTGACCACGCGGAGTTGCACGGTACCGATCTGGATGACGTCGTCATTTTTGAGCAGGTATTTCTTTCCGGCCTGGATGCGCGTGCGGTTGACGAACGTGCCGTTGAGGCTGTTCAGATCTTCGACGCAGAGAGCACCGTTGTCGTTGTGGACGACGGCGTGTTGCCGTGAGGACCAGACCTGCTCGGGGGGTTCGAGCGTGCTAAGGTCGATATCCGCGGGGCGGTCTGCGGTGCGGCCCAGATAGTTGGGTCCGGTGTAGAGCGGATACTCGGCGTTGAGCTTCTGGCCACGGATCACGACGAGCCGGGCTTTGGGTAGTACTGGCACTTCGCCCGTCTTCGGGATATTCAGTGCCGGGATGACGGGAAGCGTCGGCGTCGACGAGCGCGGCCCCTCCGGATCGCGGAACCGCAACTCATCGCTGACTTCGCGTACCTTGGGGGCCTGAACCGTCACGGACTCCTCATCGGCAAGCTCGGTCTCCGCGCCGTCACGAAAACGGTACCGCCCGCAGTGCCCGCAGACACTGGCGTCATCGTCGTTGTCGTGAAGGCAGAGCGGACAAAGCTGCATACGGCGCGGTCACCTTGAAGCCATAACCCGAATATACACCATTCCGGAAGGGGGAATAGGCTCAAATCCGGTCCGGAGGGCCAGAGGTACAGTTATTGCTTATCCGATTGTGACGGTGTTGAGAATCGATAATTGTCGAGGCTCAACATCGCGGGGGGATTTTTCGTGGAATGGCTGAACTACCATCACCTGCTGTATTTCTGGACTGTGGCACGGGAGGGGAGCGTCACCCGGGCCAGCGAGATTCTGGAGCTGACCCAGCCGACAGTCAGCACGCAGGTCGCATCTCTTGAGAAGGCGTTTGGCACGGCACTCTTCCGCCGCACTGGGCGTGCGGTGACGCTGACGGAATCAGGCCGGCTCGTCTACGAATACGCCGATGAGATCTTCAAGCTCGGGCAGGAACTGGTGCGGGTCATGAAGGAGGGGCCATCCCGAGCCCGCAGCGCCCGCGTGGTCATCGGTGTCGCCGACGTATTGCCGAAATTCATCGTCTATCGGCTGCTCGAACCGGTCTATCACCTCGAAGAACCGGTGAATCTGGAGGTCATTGAGAGCAAGTCCGACAAGTTGCTCACCGAGTTGGCGATGCACAATCTCGATCTCGTCCTGACCGATTCGCAGGTCACCACCAGCACTGTGAAGGTGAAAGCATATCACCATCTGTTGGGCGAGAGCCCAGTCGGTGTGATGGCCAAGCCTTCACTGGCAAAGCGGCTGCGTGAGTCGTTCCCGCAATCCCTGCAGGGTGCGCCCTTTCTGCTGCCGACGGAAAGCACTTCGCTGCGAAAAGCGATCGATGAGTGGTTCACGTCGCGGAAGCTCCGCCCCGACATCCGTGGCGAGTTCGACGATACCGCGCTCCTGAATTCATTCGGCAGTGGCGGCGTGGGCGCGTTCTGCGTGGCGACGGCCATTGAGAAGGAAGTCCGCGAACAGTACGGCGTGGAGTCGGTCGGCGTCCTCGACGGAGTGCGGGAGCGATTCTATGCCGTGACGGTCGAACGCCGGCTCAGGCACCCGGCGATCGTGAAGATCACCGAAACCGCACGGCAGGAACTGTTCGCTTCTCCTCATCACGAGCCGGAAGCGTAAGCGACGGGATTACTTCTTCACGCCGACTTGATCTGCAGACTGGCCTCGACCACCTCGCCGCGGCTCTGAAATTCAATCACGGCCACGTTTCGCGCCATCAGCACGTCACCAATCTGAAATTCGAACGCAGAGTCCGCAGTGATTTCCCAGGCGGCACCGCCATTGATGGACAGCACGCCATCGCCGCTCGCCAGGCCAGCGAACCAGACCGTTTCACCCTCCGCGATGGTGCGTGGCGATCCGAAGTGGCGTGTGCAAACAATTTGTCCGTCGCGCTCGTTGCGGGTCCAGTGATCGGTCAGGCGGATTTGGTGGGTCACTTGTCGTCGAAGCGATGGCGAAGGCGGCAGCTATTCAGATCGAGGGCTTCCAGGAATCGGCAGACGAGTTCGACAGGTTGGCCATTGCGCCGGGCCCAGCAGACGATGTCGAGATTTTCCTGACCGGCTTTGAGCTTATCGAAAATGGGATCGTACAGATTGCGGCAGGCGGGAATCGGAGTCTTCATCAGGCCAAAAGTGCTGCGGTCGAGTTCGAGCCAGAATTTGCGACCCTCAATATGCTCAATCCAGCGAGCCCGAAGATAGCTGTCCCAATGATCGCGGACCCACTGCCGAACTGCTGCTTCCCCAAGGTCGTGTTTCGCTTTTTCGCTCTCCCGCCATTTATGTGCCGCTTCCTCGTCGCGACAATCGTCGTGCAGACTCTGCACGACATAGCGCGGGTAAAGCGATCCAGCCTGAGCGGAGAGATCATCCATGGCGTAATCCCAATGATAGCCGCAGTCGCCCCGGACTGCAAGATCATGGCAGACTTATCCGTAGATCCGCTTTGGAACGCAGCTGTGCGGCCAAGCTTGCGCGGGCGGCGTCGGAGTACGCTTCCTTCACCACCTCGCGACTCTTCTCATACGTCGTGGCCCGGCCCGGCGTTCGCTTCGTCACCAGAATCAGATGCATGCCCTCGGCACTGCGGACCGGTTCGCTGATCTCGTTCACCTGGAGTGCAAACGCTGCGGCGGCCACAGGCTCCTCCACCTGTCCATCGCGGCGGGCGATGGTGCCCAGTGCCCCGCCCCGCTGACCGCTGACGCAGAGCGAGTACTTCTTTGCCGCGTCGGCAAAGGCAATACGCCGAGCAAGGAGGTCGGCCCGCAGCACTCGCAGCTTCTCCTGGGTCGCCGCGATCTCGCCATCCGACGACGACGGGCTCAACCGCAGCAGGATGTGCGACAGCGTGACTGTCACGCCATCGAAGTGGTCCCGATTGGCCTCGAAATACTTGCTATACTCAGCATCCGAAGTCCGGGCCTCGACCATCTTCTGGAAGCGGATCGACGTGTCGAACGCGTCCCGCAGTCGCGTCTCGGTGAGCCCCGTCTCGCGGACGAAATCGGCGAGCGTCTTGCCCTGCTGCTTCTGGGCGGCAACGAGGGCGGCCATGTGCTTGTCAATTTCCTGCCGGTCCGTGGCTGGTCCTGTTTTGGCCAGGTGCTGCTTGATGAGGACTTCATCCACGAGTTCGTCGAGTACCGCTTCGCGGAGTCGCTTGGTCTGCGCACCGGTCAGCAGCCCGTCGGGTCTGAAGCGGGCGAGCATGGCGTCCACCTCGGCGAGCCGGATCGCTTCACCGTTCACGGTCGCGGCGACGGTGTCATCAGCCTGCAGGCAGTTGACGAGCAGGAAAGAAATGGCGAGGCTGCGAAGCATGATTCGGCTCCTGAAGACAGCGGAGCCATAGCTTCAGATCACAAAAACCGCAACCTTACTCGACTTCGATGCCATTGAGGATCTTGAACTGCGGCAGGGCTTCGCGGATGGCGGAGAGTGCCAGTTGCTTGACGTGATAGGTCTCGGTTCGGCCGTGCAGCTGGATGCACTCCTCGCCGAGTTCGATGCGGAGCTCACGGACGCGGCGACCGGTACGCCCGAGGATACGCTCTTCCAGAAGTAGTTCGACATTCGAAGCCACGACAGTTCTCCTAGTCCCCGGCGGTCCGATTCACTGCTTGCATAGGTAGCAGAGTGCTTCCGTTCATGCCGCGGAATTGGGTATCCGAGGGACGTATTGTCAGTTTGAGAAAAGGGAGCAAATGCTGAGCCGTGATCGTTACGAGCCGCATGACCGTCATAAGGCCTTGTTTTAGCGGCTGTCGAACTGCCACGATCAGCAGATCTTTCCCAAAGAGTAGAGTTGTGTGCAGGAGAATTCTCACGGAGTAGAATGAAATCTGCCAAGTTGGAACGAGGATCGCCGTCATTCGCGCCACATCTTACCTAGCCCTTGCCGTCGTTGTGGTTGCCACAGGTTGCCAAAATGCGCACGCCGGGTTGTACAGCCCCGATGAGCCCTGCCGCTTCAAGATCGAGCCCGATGGCACGGCCGCGGAGTTGAGCTACGCAACCGATCGTTCGGGTGTCTTCCCGCTGGAAATGGCGATCCTCGGCAACATCGGCGATCCCCGCCGCACGACGCCGGAACGCACGACGGTCCTGAAACGACTGGAGTCCAATGGAAACATTGTGAGCCGCTCCGCCGACCTGATCCGCACGAGGCAGTACGACGCGGCATTGAACCTCCTCGCTCCGCAAGCCCGCCGCAATCCCGATTACCGCGTGCTGGCCAATCTTGCCCACCTCTACGCTCAGCGGGGCGGCTGGGAAGAAGCCATCCTGCGGCATGAAGCCGTGCTCGAAGACACGACAATGCCCGACGATCTGGCCGGCACCACACCGGAGCAGCGCCGCTGGCTGGCCCGCGTCGAAAAGGACTACTACCACCGCTGGCTCAAGCTGCACGCTGAGGAGAAAGCCCAAAAAATCGCTCCGCAGGACGAGGAGGTCTTCGCGCTTTTCGCGGAGCAGAAACCGCGGGACGCGATCGCCATCGTGCAGCAACTGTTGCTCTGGTCGCCGGATGACAATCGACTCTACTGGCTGCTGGGCGAACTCTACGCTGACAGTGGCAGGCTCGTGCAGGCTCAGCAGATCTTTGACTCGCTGGCGTCGGAAGGCCGTCAGCAGTCGAACCGCACCAGGATGATGGAGCGTCGCACGGAAGTGCGTCGGGCGGTGGCGGCCTTGCCGCCGGAGGCACCGGTCGAACTCATCATCGCACCGCCGGACACGCGGACGTGGTTCGAGAAACTCGGCCTCGACCTGACACGGCTCATCGCGGGGGCGGTGGTGTTCGCCGTGATCGCCATGGTGCTGCTCTATTTCCAAATCCGCCGCTGGGTCCGGAGACGCTCATGACCAACTGGAAATCGCTCGCGAAAGCGGTCATCCTCGTCGATGGCGAAGTGACCGCGAAGTCGGCGGCTCTGATTCGCCGCGAGGTGCTGCAGGATGGCAAGGTGAGTCAGGAGGAGGCCGAGTTTTTGCTCGACCTGCTACAGAATGCGACGAAAGTCGCCGCAGAGTATCAGCGGTTTGTCTTTGAGATCATCAAGCGTGTCGTGCTGCCGGACGGCGAGATCAGCAGCGCGGAAGCGATATGGTTGCGGACGATTCTCTTTCAGGACCGAGCCGTCGACGCCGCGGAGCGCGGGCTGTTGAAGGAATTGAAAGATGCTGCTCTCGTGACCTGCCCGGAGTTCGATGAGTTGTGGACGCAGTACCAGTCCGTGTGAGTCAGACCAGCCGCGGGAACAGTTGCGGCGGTTTGCCATCGACCAACTTCACTCTCACCCGGAGATCCTCGTTCTGCGACAGCAGTTCCGCGGCATCGGCGTACGATACCTCGGCCCACGGCTTGTCGAAATTAAAGCTCGTGTAGATCGTCTCCGCCGATCGCGGGATGAACGGCTTCAGCAGAATGCTCGCCACCCGCAGCGACTGCACGCAGTTGAACAGCACGACTTTCGCCGCTTCGAGGTCGGTCTTCACCAGCTTCCACGGCGCGTGCACTGCGATGTACTGATTCGTCGGCGTGAGGTACTCCTGCACAATCGCCTGCAAGGCCAGGCTGTAGCGGCAGGCCTCCACATCTCCGCGAATCCGTGCCACAAACGTGGCGAGGTCCAGATTGGGCACGATGGCATCGGGTGTGCGGTTTGCTGTGCCGGTGAGTGACTCATAGTTGGTGGCGATCAGCGTCAGACAACGGCTGAGTAGGTTGCCGAGGTTGTTGGCGAGTTCGCTGGTGTAGACCTCTTCAAAACGCTGACCGCTGTAGTCGCCGTCGCTCGGGTATGGGCACTCACGCAGGAAATAATAGCGGTACGCATCCACACTCGATTTCGCGACGATCTCGACGGGGTCGAGGACGTTGCCCATCGACTTGCCCATCTTGGTGCCGTCGACGGTGACGAAGCCGTGGGCGAAGACTTTCTTCGGTGCTTCGAGGTCCGCCGCCCAGAGCATGGCGGGCCACAGGGCACAGTGAAAGCGCGTGATGTCCTTGCCGATGAAATGCACATCGGCTGGCCAGTGCTTCTGAAAAGTCGCGTCGTCGTCGCCATAGCCGATGCCTGTGATGTAGGTCAGCAGTGCGTCGAACCAGACATAGATCGTGAACTCGGGATCGAACGGTACGCGGATGCCCCAGTCTTCGCCGGTGCGCGAGATGTTGATGTCGCGAAGACCCTCGGTCTTGATCAGGCTGACAATCTCATTGCGACGGCTCTCCGGTTGGATGAACTCCGGATTCGCCTCATAGTGAGCGAGCAGACGATCCTGGAACTTCGACAGCGCGAAGAAGTAGCAAGGCTCCTTGCGCCTCAGCAGCGGCGTCTGATGGTTCGGGCAGTTGCCCTGGCTCTCCTCGTGCTGCTTGTCGCTTTTGAATTCCTCGCAGCCGGAACAATACCAGCCTTCGTAGCTGCCTTTGTAGATGTGGCCGTTATCAAAGACTCGCTGAATGAACTTGCGGCAGCAGGCTTTGTGCCGCTCGCTGCTGGTCTGAATGAAGCCATCGAAGCTGATGTCGAGTGCGGTCCAGACCTCCTGAAACTGCCGCGCCATCTCGTTGCAATAGGCGAGCGGTTCCTGCTTCAATTCCTCGGCCCGCTTGCTGACTTTGAGCGTGTTCTCGTCGTTGCCCATGAGGAAGAAGACGTCGTAGCCTTCCATGCGGCGATAGCGGGCCTGCACGTCGGCGCCCAGTTTCTCGAACGCCGTGCCGACGTGCGGGCGGCTGTTGGGATAGTCGATGGCCGTCGTCTGGAACCAGATCGGTTTCTCGCTCATGAACGAATCTCGCTGGGAACACGCATTTTACGGACGTGACGCGGAACGAAGAGGTTCAGAGGACCACCGATTCGCCCGGAGCCGGGACGGAGACATTTTCGAAGCCCATCTCTTCCAGCATGCCGGCGAGGGCCAGTGCCTGCTCGCGCTCGCCGTGGATCAGCCGCACCATCTTGACCTTGCCCACCAGCGGCTGCAGATACGAAATGAAGTCGTCCTTGTCGGCGTGGCCGCTGAAGCCGTCGAGGTGCACCACTTCGAGCCACTTGTTCAGATCTTTGCCCTGGATGCGGACCGTCGGTTTGTTCTCCAGCAGTCGGCGACCCGTCGTGCCGTAGGCCTGGTAGCTGACGAGGATGACTGTGCAACGCGGATCGTCGATGTGCTGACGGAGGTGCGTCACGATCCGGCCGGCATCGCACATGCCACTCGCGGCGATGATGATCGCGGCACCGCTGCGCGTGCTGACGTCGACGCTCTCCTGCATACTGCGGAGGTACTCGACGCCGTCGCCGCCGAGGAGGCCGTGCCCTTCGCGGACACTCTGCGCCACTGCGGGGTTGAGGCTGTCGATGTGACCACGGTAGCAGTCAGCGACGTCGGAAGCGAGCGGGCTGTCGACGAAGATCGGCACCCGCGGAATCGTCCCGGCCCGCAAACCCTCCTGAAGCAGATGCACAATGAGTTGCGAACGACCGAGGCTGAACGCGGGGATGAGCACCTTGCCGCCGCGCTCGATGGTGCGGACGACGGTAGCGTAAAGCTTGGCGACGGTGTCGGAGAAATGCGGGTGCGTGCGGTTGCCGTAGGTGCTCTCGCAGACCAGCAGATCCGCGGGCGGGATCTCCTGCGTCGATTTCAGGATTGGCTGATCGCGACGGCCGAGGTCGCCGGAAAAGCTGAGTCGCTTGGGACCGGCGGGCGATTCCGCGACGAGGTGCACGATCGCCGAGCCGAGCACGTGGCCTGCTTCCACGAAGTGAAAGTGCAAACCTTCGCCGACGGTGGTCTCCTTGTGGTACGGCACCGACACGAGCATCGAAAAGACGCGATCGACATCGTGATAGGTGTAGAGCGGCTGCACCCACGGCTCGGCATACTGCCGCGCGATATTCAGATGGGCCGCGTCCTCCTCCTGAATCTTCGCGGAGTCCCGCAGCATCACCTTGAGCAGGTCGCGCGTCGGCGGCGTGACGTAGATCGGCCCGTCGAACCCCTGCCGCACCAGCGTGGGCAGGTTGCCGCAATGATCGATGTGCGCATGGCTGACAATCACCGCGTCGATCGACTTGGGGATGAACGGAAACTGGCTGTTGCGCTGATGTGCGTCTTCGCGCTTGCCCTGGTAGAGACCGCAGTCGAGGAGGATGTTGCTGGTGCCGGCTTTGAAGAGATGCATCGATCCGGTCACAGCCGAGGCCGCACCCCAGAACGTGAGCGATACATCTCCGCTGGCCATATGTTCCTGCATCTATGAATGATATGAAAGTTCCGCGCTCGCGGATGCCTCGCACGCTGATAGAACGAAATGGAGTCGCGTTTGTTTGCCTGCAGTGCGACGCCGGCAGCCGGGAGACAACGATGATTGCAGTCCACGAGATCGCTGACTGGATGGGTGCGTTTGCTCCTCTGGATCTCGCGGCCGACTGGGACAATGTCGGCCTGCTCCTCGGCGACCGCAAAGACACCATTGAACGCGTCATGACCTGCCTGACCGTGACGCAGTGCGTCGTCGAGGAAGCGATCGCCGAGAAGGTGAACCTGATCGTCGTGCACCATCCGGTGCTGTTCCGCGGTGCGAAGAAACTCACGAACGCGGACAGCGACGGCAAGCTGCTGCTGCCGCTGCTGAGGCACTCGGTGGCAGTCTATTCTCCGCACACGGCGTTCGACAACTGCCGCGGCGGCATCAACGACGGCCTCGCCACTCGTCTGGGTTTGGAAAACGTGCGAGCGTTGCGCGACCACGACGGCAGTCGCGAATGCAAGCTCGTCGTCTTCGTGCCTGACGCGGATCTGGCAAGCGTCAGCGATGCCCTCTTCGCCAACGGTGCGGGCATCATCGGTGAGTACGAGCAGTGCAGCTACCGCACGCCGGGCACGGGGACGTTCTTCGGGCGGGCCTCGACGAAGCCAAGCGTTGGCGAGCGCGGTCGTCGCGAAGAGGTCGCCGAGTGGCGGCTCGAAGTGATCGTGCCCGAAAGTCGTCTTGCAGCCGCGATCGCCGCCATGACGGCCGCCCACAGCTACGAAGAACCCGCGTACGACAGCTATGCACTCAAGCCCAAATCGAAGGGCGGTTCCGGGCGCCTCGGCGAACTCGCGACTCCCCGAAGCCTCACCGATGTCGCTGGCAGTCTCAAGGAATCGCTGCGGGCGAAGGTCATGCAGGTCACGGGCGATGGGTCGAAGCCGATTCGCCGCATCGCAGTCGCGTGCGGTGCAGCGGGGGAGTTTCTGAACGATGCCATCCGCGCCAGGGCCGATGCGTTTGTCACCGGCGAGATCCGCTTCCATGACGCGCTGGCTGCCGAGGCTGCGGGGATCGCGCTCATGGTCCCCGGCCACTACGCAAGCGAACGACCCGCGGTGGAGGATCTCGCTCAGGCACTGCAGCAGGCGTTCCCCGCGGTCCGAGTGTTTGCCAGCCGCCGCGAGCGCGACCCGCTCTTGGCTGTCAACTAAAAACCAGTCCGCAGCGCAAGCAAGGGCATAAGAATGAGACACCTTGCGCTGCGGACTGGTCGAGGACTGTGACCATGAAAACGCCCGCTCATTTTCTCAAAGCCTCGAAACACCTCAGGAGCGATCCGGTCCTCGGGCCGCACGTGCTCAAGCACGGCCACTGCACCATCGCGCCGAAATCCGAAGACCCGTTCACCATGCTCGTCCGCTGTGTGGTGAGTCAGCAGATCTCGACGAAAGCGGCCAACTCGATCTACGCCAAGCTGCTGACTGCGGTAACGCGCATGACGCCGAAGCATCTGAGTGCCGCCACGGAGGAGGCCATCCGTGCTGCAGGCATCTCCGGCCCCAAGCAGAAATCGCTGCGGGCCATCGCGGAGCAGGTCACGCTCAACCCCGGCTTTCTCAAGACTCTCCCGACGCTCGACGACGATGCCTTCCGCGCTGCCGTCACGGCGATCAAAGGCATCGGCCCGTGGAGCGCCGACATGATGCTGATGTTCGGCTACGGTCGGCTCGACGTGCTTCCGGTGGGTGACTTTGGCATCCGTGCTGCGGTGAAAGACCTCTACGCCATGAGCGATCTGCCGACGCCGCTGCAACTGACCGCGATCGCCGAGCCATGGCGACCGTTTCGCAGCGTGGCGTCGTGGTATCTGTGGCGCATCCGCGATACGAAGTAGTCACGCGGCGTTCGAGATCTGCAGCGGCGGGCTCTCGCTCAGGTGGAACTCCTGCACCCGCTCACCGGTCGAATTGTAGACGAAGATTCGATCCTCGCACGCGGCCCAGATCGCGGAGGTCCGCAACATCCGCGGCCCCTCCACATGAAACGCATAGCCCCACAGCTCATCGCGACGGGTGAGCTTCGTCCGCACAAAGGGCGTCGTCGCGATGTCGAGGGCGTCGCGCTCGCACAGCGACTTGCGCACATGGGCGCACAAGGCATCGAAGTTCGGCAGGCTGACAGTCTCCGTCATGCTGCTGATTTCGACGCCTACCAGCCCTCGACTTGCCGCAGTGCTTCGTAAAGAGTGATGCCCGCGGCGGTGGCGAGGTTCAAGCTGCGGACTGTGCCGGTTGGCATCGGGATGCCCAGCGTGCGGGCTGTGAGCGTTTCGCGGATTCTCGCCGGGATGCCTTTGGATTCCGAGCCGAGCACCAGACAGTCGTCGTCGCGGAAGATCGCCTGCGTGTAGTTCACGGCAGCGGGGCATTCGATCAGCCAGAGCCGCAGGCCTTCCTGCAGAAAATCGTCCCACGTGACATGGCGTTTGAGATCGACGTGCGGCCAGTAGTCGAGCCCGGCCCGTTTGAGGTGTCGGTCGTCGAGTTGGAATCCGAGCCGGCCGATGAAGTGCAGTCGCGTCCCCGTCGCCGCACAGAGCCGGGCCACGTTGCCAGCATTCGGCGGAATCTCCGGCTCATAGAGCGCGACGTGCAGCATCCTGCTGAACTATGAAACTAATCCCGGATCGGATCGCTGGCACCGCACTCGAACGGCGGGGCGCTCATCCACATCGGACCCGACACGCCCTGCACATACCCCACCTCGTAGAGCCGCGTCATTTCCTTCGGGTTGAAGTCCAGGCCGTCGGGTGCGGCACGATCGCTCGACGGCACGGCGGTCAGGTGAAAGTTCGCACCCGCAAGCC
>JBGSSZ010000354.1:0-4448 GCA_041736785.1 Limnoglobus sp. | reverse complement strand
TCGCTGCCGCCGCAGTTGGTGCCGAGGATCAGGTGCCGCGCGCTGATGCTCACGCGCTTGACATCGTTGGCCCGCGGCAGCATCTGTGCGACCGCCTGCACGCCCGCGTCCACGGTTTTGCCGATACCGCCGGTCTCCTGGATCGAGAGCACGAGCGGCGGTTCCTTCGGCTTGCCAAGCTGGATCAGCCCCTGATTTTGGATCAGGTGCGAGGCCTGCCCCGTCTCGCAGCCCAGGCCGACAAGGATGTACGCGGCGACGTTCGGGTGGTTCGCAAAGCCCGCGAGTGTGCGGTCAAGCTGATGATGATCCTCGCCGCCGTAGGCCATGCCGCAGCCATGTTTGTGCACGATCGGCACAATCCCATCCACATTCGGATAGTCCTTGAGCAATTCGTGCAGGCGGATTTTCTCAGCGATATATTTGCTGGTGGCCGCGGAGCAGTTCACAGTGCTGATCACGGCAATGTAGTTGCGGGTGCCGTAGCGCTGGTGCGGGGCTCGGCCAGTTCCGCGGTCGAAGCCGTCGAAGAACCGCTCCTCCGCGGCTGGGGGCAAAGGCATCGGCGTTTCGGTGGCGTAGGCATAGTCACGCTCGAAACTACCGAGTACGACGTTGTGCACATGGATGTGCTCACCCGGCTCGATCCGATTTCCGGCGAAGCCGATCACCTGACCATATTTCTGGATCGGATCGCCTTCAGTGATGCCCGCGACGGCGAATTTGTGACCGAGATTGATCGCCACGGACGTGCGGAGCTTTCCGCCGGGGAAGTTCAGATCCGTACCAGCCGGGATCGGCTTCCGTGCGACCGCGACGTTGTCTGTCGGCCGAAGATGGACGGCATAATCCGCGAGCGCAGGCATGAAAATTCCCCGATAGAACGAGCTACCACCATCATATCGGCTCGCGGCACCTCGCCGCACGAACGGAACGATCCGCAGATCCGCTACGCTCCACTGCGGTTTCCCGCTCCCGAATCGCGGTTCTCCCTGATGCAACGGCCTTGCCGTGGCAAGCTGATTGTAGGAAACACAACAACGGCGATTGGCGGTTGCTGCCACACGCAGTGGCACTAGAATACGGCGATTCCGGTTGCGAAAGGTCGAGGTTATGGAAAAGTGGATGTGCTACGGGGCGCTCGGCGTCGCTGGGCTCATGTTCCTGCTCTTCCTGCTCGATCTCATCATCGGCATCCCATTCGGCGGAAGCGCGTTCATGATGGCCGACATCTTCGGCTTGCTCGCCTCCGTCGCCGTCGGCTACCTCGGTTTCAACGCCCTCCGCGATCTGAACTAGCCAGCCGGATCAGCTCACTGATGAGTCCTTCGGATGTCGCCGTGGTCGCTTCCGCAACCACGGGGAACCCCAATTCGCGGACCACGCTGCCCGTCTCGCGACTGATCGCCACCAGCTTGAGCTCGCCGCGTCTGATGCGGCCGTGAATGATGTGATCGCACGCCGCAAGGAAGCCGCGGGCAATGTTGCTGCTGGTCAGCGTGACAAACTCAATCTCGCCCCGTCGAAGAGCGTCGAACACTTGGTCCTTGGCATCGACGCCGTCAATCTGGTCGTAGACCGTCACCTGTACGACCTCGGCGATCTTCGCCAGTTCCGCAGGCAGCAAATCGCGGCCGCGGTTGGCACGAGCCAGCAGAATCTTTTTGCCTGCCACCAGCGGCGATAGCGACGCGACGAGCCCCTCCGACGAATAGTTTTCTTTGGGCACCACATCGGCCGTCAGATGATACTCCCGCAGTACGGCAGCCGTCGAGGGGCCGATCGCCGCGAGCTTCAGATGCCCCAGCGCTCGCAGATCGCGGCCGCGTGCCAGCAGTCGCTCCACAAATGCGTGCACACCATTCACACTGGTGAAACCGAGCCAATCGAAGTGTGCGAGGTTGTCAATCGCGCGATCGAGAGCCGACAGATCGGCGGGTTTGCGGATGTCCATCGTCGGCAGCAGATGCGTCACGGCTCCCAGTTCTTCGAGTCTCGCCAGCATCGGTCCGGCCTGATGCCGTGGCCGCGTCACGAGCACCCGCTTGCCGAAGAGCGGCTTCGCCTCAAACCACGACATTGCGGCACGCTGTTCGACGGCCTCGCCCACGATCACCAAACCGGGTGCTTCCAACCCCGCAAGGCGGCGGGCATTGTCAATATCGGCGAGTGTTGCGCTGATGGTCCGCATGTCGCCGGTGCTGGCCCGCTCGACAACCGCAGCCGGTGTCGTCGGGTTCATGCCATGCTTCAGCAGTTCGGCCACGATCATCGGCAGCCGCGAGATCCCCATGTAGATCACCAGCGTACCGGGGAACTTCGCGATGGCGGAGTAATCGATGCGGTTCCCCGACTTGGTGGGGAGCTCGTGCCCGGTGATAAACGCGACCCCGCTGGCGTAGTGACGATGGGTCAGCGGCAGATCGAGGTACGCCGCAGCCGCGAGGGCCGCCGTGACGCCGGGCACGATCTCGTAGCGGATGCCCGCTGCCCGGAGCATTTCCGTCTCTTCGCCGCCGCGGCCGAAGATGAACGGATCGCCGCCTTTCAGACGCACCACGACCTGCCCCGCCCGGGCCCGCTCGATCAACAGCGTGTGAATGTGCGGGTATTTGTCGGGGTGCGTGCCAGGCAGATCGCGGACGCAGATCAGTTCCGCCGTGGGTTTCGCATGATCGAGGAGTCGCTGAGGCACAAGCTGGTCGTAGAGTACGACATCAGCCCGGGCGAGGAGTTCCACAGCACGCAGCGTCAGCAGACCCGGCGCTCCCGGACCGGCTCCGACGATGTACACCTGCGGTTCAATGGACTCCATCCGATCATTTTAGCAATCGCGGCTAAACGGCGACCTGGTCATCGTCATCGGTGCCGAGCGTCTCGTGCGACGGCGGGAAGTACTTGCAGATCGCAATGCCCAGCATGTAAAGCCCGAACATCGGGATGTACAGGTAAAGCATCGTGATCACATCGGGCGTCGGCAGAATCAGAATCGCGAGCACCATGAGGATGAACGCCGAGGCCCGCCAGTAGGCGAGGTAATCGGTGTAGCTGAAGATGCCGATGCGGTTCAAAAAGACCATGACCAGCGGCGTCTGGAACGACAGTCCGAACACGAGCGGCAGAATGAGAGCAAAGCTGAACCATTCATTGAGCCGCACATCGGGATCAATGCCGAGGAAGTTGTTCAGTCCGAGCAGCGCCTTGACCGCGTTGGGCATCACCAGAAACTGGCAGATCAGCACGCCGAAGATGAACAGGCCGATGCTGAACGGCAGAAAGACGTGGACGTAGCGCTTCTCGTGACGGTGCAGGCCCGCGGCGACGAACGCCCAGAACTGATAGAAGATATACGGGCTGCCGAGCACCAGCCCGCAGAGCAGCGACACCTTGATATAGACGAGAAACGGCTCCTGCACACTCATCGAGTTCAGGTGTTTCTTGGTGCCCAGCAGCACTTCGCCGCGGGTGCTCAGATAGCCAATCTCCGCGGGAAAGACCTTGGTCTCCAGCATCACTGCTTTCAGGGTGGGATCCTTCAGCGGCCCGGCCACTTTCGCGATCGACTCCGCAGTGATCATCAGCCGCAGCGTCTCCATCTTCCCCATCAGCAGTCTGCGGTCCTCGTCACTCAGGCTGGAGATGTCGTTTTTGTCCTCGCCAAGTTGCTTCTCAATGCGGGCGAGTTCCTCGTCGCTCGTGGGTGTGATCGCTTCCAGCTTGGGCTTGGCTTTGGTCTCGTTCTGAGCGTTGTAGTAGTCGCGGACCTGATTCTCGACCGGTGCGGTGATCAGGTAGAAGACGGGCCGGCCGATGCCGAAGTTGTCCCAGCCGAGCATCAGTCCAATGCCGTCGAGAACGAACCCGATCACGAGGAAAAAGCAGAGCCCCTTCACGGCTTTGAGCAGTCGCGTGCGGAGTTCGTCGAGGTGGTCGCCGAAGGACATGCGCGATTCGGCGAAAATGTCGTCGGGATCGTCGGACAACGGCGTCAGGGCGCGCATGCAACTCTCGGTGTCGAAGGGGCAGTGCGGAGAATCCTACAGATATGGCATAATACGCTCAAGCCGCCGAAGGTTTAGCTCCGGTCGCGGACTTGACCACGACGATACAATCCCACGGGCGTGGAGGCGGTGTGATGAGACTGACGATTCTGCTGATTCTGCTGGTGGCTTCGTCGGGCTGCCGCAACATGGCCGGACCCTGTGCAGCCCGCGACAAGCCCGCTCCGACAGCAGGAATGCCGCTCGACGAGCAGGAACGCCGGGGCCGCGACAAATACACGGTCCCCAGCGATGACTTCCGCATCGGCCCACCCACCGGCATCGACCGCTCCGGCCCCACGGGGCGATGACTATCGCTTGATAATCGTTCGCTGAAACGGGGCCGGCGGCGGCTGCGGCTGCACGTTCATCGGCGGAACACCCTGCAGTTGCTGGTTCATTTGCGGC
>JBGSSZ010000383.1:0-2481 GCA_041736785.1 Limnoglobus sp. | reverse complement strand
GCTCGGCGTCGCCCCGGCGATCACTGGCACACCGGTCCACCGAAAACGGAGCGCATTCCTGAGCGTCAATCACCTCCCACCAGTTCCCAGGCAGGTGACAAAATCAAAAAGCCGCCTTTTCCCGACGGACACTAGCTAGCGGAAGCGTGATCGTCATGGCGCCACCTTTCGCACTGCCTTTGCCCTTGCCTTTGCCTTTCCCCATCGCACCGGCATCAGTGTTCCTCTTCGCGAACGTGATCTTGCCGTTCTCGATCTTCTGGATTGTGACGATGGACTCGTCGGCGGCACTCGGCGACTCCATCACCACCATGAGTGCGAGGGAAAAGAAGATCGCGACAATCCTGAGCCGACCCATGTGCTGTCCTCCCGTTACTTGTCCAATTGATGGCATGTTGGCGTGGTTCAAGGCCTTTTGCCGGTGATGAGCCACCAATGGTTGCCGCCGCCGAGCCGCGTGCCGAGGATCGTGCGGCGGCGACCCGGGCGAGAGTCTCGATCGAGAACCTCGAACGGCGGGATCAGGTTTCCTTCGAGCCGGTACATCGATTCGTCGAGGGGGCGTGTGTCGGTCAGTGTGAAGGTGATCGTCTCCTGCTCGCCACCGGGCCCTGCCCGGTTCACGGTGAACTTCTGGATCACCTTCGTGGACGCATCCAGTTCCAGCTCGGTGGATTCGAGCCACTGGCGGTGGAACCCGGTGCGGAACTGCCCGCGAACGATCACGGTCTTGCGGTTTGGGTCGCCGGGTCGCTGATTCAAGACCGCATCCGTCTGCATGTCGTTCAGCAACGATTTCGGCTGGAGGCCGTAGCGGTCGCAGAGCCTTTGCAGGGCCGGGCCGATCTCGTCCGGATTGATCTTCAAGCCGCGTTGTGGGGTGGCGACGACCCACACGGACCCGTCGAGGTCGCGGCCCCAGGACCACCGGTCGTTGTCCTGATCGACCTCGACTCGGAAGCGGTCGCCATGCGTCCAGACCCGCATCCGCCGCTGACTCAGGGTGTCTTCGGGGTCGTCCGTCGCACGCCGAACCTCGACGACGTATCCACGCTCCACGGGGAGGAGCAGCGTTTGCTCGGCTTCGCGGAGTGTCTGGTCGGCACTCACTTCCGGTGAAGGGGCGAGCAGAATAACGAGTAGGACGGCGGCAGCGACGGCCATTCCGCCCATTGCGAACGACGCCCAACGACGACGAGAAGTCGGCCGATTCCCCGTGGCAGGACGTTCTACAGGCTGATTGAGAAGCCCTGCGAACTCCTGTTCCGGCAGTGCCGCACTGGCAGCGAGCGCCGAATCAAGATTGACGTACTCCAGGTACACCCGCCGGAGCCCCGAATAAGTTCGCAATGCCTCTTCGAGCGGCTTCAACTCCTCGGCCGGGAGCGTCCCTTCGATGTAGCGGGCGATTCGCTCCATCCAGATCGCCTGTTGAGGGTCGGTCATTTCGCACCTTCCAGAGTTATTCCCCGGCGAACGCAGTTGAGCAGTTGCAGCCGCACTCGGTGCAGCCACTGGTAGAAACCCCCGACCGTCCGGCGGCTCCGTTCGGCAATCTCCTGGATGCGAGCACCCGGCTCGTAGGCGGCAAGCAGCAGCGCCCTCTGTTCGGCAGGGAGCTTTTCCAGGCACGAATCAAGCCCGACCCGGTGAGAATCCAAAACCGGCTCCAGTGCCGTTGCATCCTGGGCGAGTTGTTCGAGAACGTCTTCCGCAAGCACCAGACGATCCCGCCGCTTGTCGCGGAACCACGCCAGCGATTCGTACTTCGCCACTCCGAATGCCCAGCGGCGAAAATCGTCAGGGTCGGGTAAGTTCTCGAACTTCTTCCAAAGGACGAGGGCCACTTCCTGCATGACATCCGGCACGTCGGTCCGCGCGGGGACCAACCGCCGCACGAACGCTCGGATTGCGGGTTCGTGAGCCGAGTAATGTCTCAAGAACTGTTCGTGCCTTGTCGCTGGTTCCTCGTTCATCGTTCACTCCCACTCATACACTCCGCACGCCGACACGTTTTTACGCCCATCACGTGCATCCGCAGCAGCTTGTTGCGGACTTCCTCGGAGGGCTCGGCCAGAGGTGGGGCAATCTCTGCCCGACATTGGCGAAGGCCATCCGCAGTTCCATGGGAATTGGAATGGCCTGTGGGATTTGCGCCTGCCACTCAGCGAGACGAGTCTTCGCCTGTTCGCACTCGGCCAAGGCCCGTTCCCATTTGGCTTCCAGTGTGGCCGCGATGAGGCGGTTGTCGGGATCCACACGGTCGTACTGCCGTTCGTCCCGCGTGGCGGCGTATTCGAGCCGCGTGACTTCCTGGCTGAGATGCTGCAGCACTTCGCTGTGATTCCGCGCGTGCTGGGCCGTGACTCGTTCCAACGCATCGATTTGCTTGGGTTCTAGCCCGCATTTTTCACGGGCCTTTCTTCTCCGCGTGATTGTAGCTGTCGGACGGTTGTGGCGTGGTGGGATGGTCCGGATGCG
>JBGSSZ010000382.1:0-5727 GCA_041736785.1 Limnoglobus sp. | reverse complement strand
GCTCGGCGTCGCCCCGGCGATCACTGGCACACCGGTCCACCGAAAACGGAGCGCATTCCTGAGCGTCAATCACCTCCCACCAGTTCCCAGGCAGGTGACAAAATCAAAAAGCCGCCTTTTCCCGACGGACACTAGCTAGCGTGTCAGTTCTTCAAGGATGCGGCGGTTGATCTCGGACTGGAAATCCACCGGCGGCTCGATCGCGCGGGCCCTGGGTGACTGGCGCAACTTTTCCAAGAGCTCTTTGCGTCGGATTTCCAACCCGGCATGGCTCGCGTGGTACTCCTTGATTGCTGATTCTAAACTGTCCAGGTCCCGCTTCGCGTTCTGCTGGCTGGTGTTGGTTTGATGCTCAATCACTTTTGCACGGTGTTCGTCCTTGAGTTTTTTTATCAGTTGCAAATGTTTATCACGATGGTCCAAAAGTGACTTGGAGGCTTCAGAACTTGCTGGGCCCGGCGTCAGCATTCGTATGTTCATTCGTTTGTCGAGATCCCTCAGCGAAGCCCGCACGCTTTCCACGACGTCGAGTCGCTCAAGAGCTTGATCGATCGCTGCTTCCGATGGCTTAAAGTCGAGACTGGCCTTATACAGCTTCTGGGCCTCCGGCAAATATTGTGCGGAGGCTGCCAGCTTCTCTTCTGTCAACAACATCTCCACGTCGAGCTTCCGCAGTGCATCGCGGTAGAGCTCGGGATCGGGCTGCGAGTCGAGCATCCGCTGGATCTCGACGCGGTGTTCGATCTGCCTGCGTGCAGCCTTCTGCTCGGCGGCAGCGAGCTCGTGGATCGCCTCTTCCAATTTGATGATCTGCTCCGCACGCTGAACCACCGGATCGGCTTCGGGGGCCGCACTGGGGCGAGTCGCTGGCTTCGCAACAGCGACAGCCTTGGTGATCGGTTTCTCGCCTTGAGCCATCATCACTCCGGCTCCTGTGCCGAAGCCGGCGGTGACGATCAACGCGGCGGCCCAGGTGGTCGTCGTTTTCCAGGCAGTCATGCGGATTACCTCCAGTGAGAGAATTTGCACGGCCGAGCCAGCCGCGGGGAACATCACAGTTTGAGCAGTTGCTGCGACGAGCGTGGCGGACGCTGTCACGCTGCCGAGTGCGGCAGTGAGCGTCATCGACGACACCGTCACGCCGCGGCGTGTCAGCCGCGTGGAGAGGATTTCGCGGGCTTTCGAGAGTCGCGACAGGATCGTGCCGCGCGGCACGCCGAGGAGTATCGACGCCGATTCCGTGCTGCGGCCTTCGACGTAGCAGTGCAGCACCGCCAGCCGCAGCTTGTCCGGCAGCCGGTCAATCTCCGCATCGAGCAGCCGCCGCAGTTCGCTGGTGTCGGGTGTCAGCCGTGCTGTGGGTTCGACGGTCAGCGGGAGAGTTTTTCTGCGATGGCTGGCGCGGATCGCGGCGTGGTTCGCCGTGCGATGCAGCCAGCCGGCCAGATTGGTTGTGATGCGATAACCCTTGCGGGCGAGGACCAGAAACGTAGCCTGAAACGCATCCTCGGCGTCGTGCTCATCGCGGCAGACGCGGCGGCAGACGCCATGCACGAGATCGGCGTGTCGCCGCACCAGGAGCTCGAACGCCGCCGCATCGTGGCTGTGGTGGTAGCGGTGCAGCAGGTCGAGATCATCGACCTCCGGCACGGTCTGCACCGCACGAGCCAGGAGCTTTCGGACCAGCGACCAGTTTCGCATAACACTCAGGAGACACGAAGGGCGGTTGCGATTCAAACATTTTCCCGAGATTCCACGTGATCCCGCGGATTCACTCCCTTACGGTCGTGCCTCGTGAGTCATTGTTTCTTTGCTGAAGTGTGATCGTGGACCACTTTCCAGCCGGTGTCGGTCTTACGTATGAGGATCGTGAACAGCCCCGTGCCGGCGTTCGGTGTCTCGGTCACGGTCCAGCGGCCGCGGACCATCACAGCATCCGCGGACAGCGGCGTATACTCCAGTTCCGTGAACTCGAGTTTGCCCATCAATGCGGGATCACTGTAGCGCTTGCGATAGCGGTCATTCAGCCCGACCCATCCTTTCGACACTTTGTCGTCGCTGTAGAACGTGATGTCGTCCGTCATTGCGTAGTGCGAGAGGAACGCGTCGAGATCGCCGCGGTTCCAGGCGTCCTGCTGGAGCTTCACTGCGTCGAATGCACTGCTGCCAGCGGTGGCACGCCGAACATCTGCAATTTGTGCTTGGGCCAGCCAACCGATCACAGATCCCAGAATGAGCATGAACAAGCCGATGAACCAGCGGGATTTCAGCATCGCAGCCCCCCTACCATGTCTTGACGGTTTACCGCATTCGCTTCTTCGCGTAAACTACCAGTCCGAACATGCTACACAACGGAGACACCATGCAAGCGGCTCTCGACTGGCTGAACAAGAACCATGAAGACATCGTCCGCGGCCTCGCCGACCTGGTGGCAGTGCCGAGTATTTCCACCGACGGCGAGCACCTCGACGAGATCGAACGCACCGCGGCCCTCTGCTGCGATCAGATGCGCGAAGCAGGCCTGCACAATGTCGAGTCGCTGAAGGTCGGCAATTCGCTGCCTTATGCGTACGGCGACTGGCTCGAAGCCCCGGGCAAGCCCACAGTGTTCCTCTATGCCCACCACGACGTGCAGCCGGTCAACTACATCGATCAGTGGCAGAGCGATCCGTGGAAGCTGACCCGCAAGGACGGCCGCCTGTTCGCCCGTGGTGCCGCCGACGACAAAGGCGCCATCTCCGCCATGCTCGGTGCCGTGGCTGCGTACCGCAAGACTGGCAACACGCTGCCGGTGAACGTCAAAATGGTGGTCGAAGGCGAAGAGGAAATCGGCTCGAAGAATCTGCTCACGTTTTTCGAAAAGTACCGCGACAAGATCAAGAGCGATGTCATCGTGGTCTGCGATACGGAGAACATCGAAGTCGGCCTGCCGTGCATCACCTATTCGCTCCGCGGCATCGTGCAGATCATGGTGGAGGTCACGAGCGCCAAGCTCCCCGTGCACAGCGGCATGGCTGGCGGTGCGCTGCCCGATGCGGCACTCGCGCTGAACAAAGTGCTGAGTAAGCTCTGCTGGGACAACGGGCCGCTGCCGATCCCTGATTTCTACAAGTCCGTGCGACCGCTGACGGACAAGGAGAAGGCCGCGGTGCGGAAGCTGCCGTGGGACGACGCCAAGTTCCGCAAGGAAGTCGGCGTGGTGCCGGGAGCGCGGTTTGCCATGGAGGAGGGCCTGAGCGTCTATGAGCAAACGTGGCGGCGGCCCGCGGTGACGGTGATCGCACAAGAAGCCAGCACGATCAAAGGCGCGTCGAACCAGGTGCTGCCGACGGCGAAGGCGATTGTGAGTTGCCGCATCGTGCCGGACATGGTCGCCGCGGATGTGATCGCGCAGATGCAGGCCTATCTGCAGGCGGATGCACCGTGGGGTGTCGAAGTGAAAGTGAGCCAGATGGGTGCCGGTTGCGACTGGTGGATGACCGACCCGACTGGGCCGACCTTCGAGGCGGCACTTGCCGCGCTGCGGGGTGGCTTCGACCGCGATCCTGTCGCGATCGGCTGCGGCGGCAGCATCGGCTTCGTCGGGCCGCTCTCGAAGCTCCTCGACGGAGCACCGGCACTGCTGCTCGGCATCGAAGACCCCGCCAGCAACGCCCACGCGCCCAATGAAAGCCTGCACGAAGGCGACTTCAAAAAGCTCATGGCCAGCCTCGTTCGGCTTTTCGACCACCTCGGCAAACTTCCGGGCGGCAAGGTCAAATAACGGGTGAGTGTGCGGACTTTCGCACTGACGAATCTCACGGCTCGCGGCTCAAGGCTTCTATTTTCTGCCATGAGCCGTGAGCGCCCAAATCTCTGGTTGCGCCCGGTACCACCGGACTGACCGTCACTGCTTGCCTCACTTCGCGGAAAACAGTCCCCCCGCTGCAATTCGACCCGCGAACTGTCATCGCTCATCGGGCATACTGATAGTTGATGCTCTGCGCCTTCATCGGGGATGCCATGCGGCTGCTGATTTCCACGCTGGTTCTGTTCGCGATTGCGGTTACGGCCTCCGCTCAGGTGAAGGCTCCGCCACCGCCGGAGAAATATCACGTCGAGATTCGCTACCGCATCACTGCGGATCGCGATGGCCGCGTGCTCCGGTTCCGTGCGATGATGGCCGAACTCGACCGGCTGGGGTTCGTCGCCGATCCGCGCGAAGATTCCGACCTCGATATTCTCGACCCGAACGCCGAGCGGCTTTCCGGCACGATCGCGTCCGATAAGGTCGACCAGCTTCTGAAAACAATCGCAGTGCAGACGGTGCTGGTGCGGCCACAGGACACACCGCTGCCCGACGACATTACCAAGCCCGTGCAAGTGAGCCTCAAGCTGGCGAGTGGCCTCGACCCGATCACCCAGCGTCGGCTGCACGAGCAGGCCATCCATCAACTCGACAAGCTCGGCTTCAAGCCCGCCATCGGCTACGACGACCGCAGCTTCACCCGCATCCGCGGTACGGTCCCCGCCGGGCAGGTCATGACGCTGCTGAAGGATCTTCGCGGACTCCCGGCGGGCTGGTTGCTGCAGGCGCTGCCACGGCAGAAGCTGCCACAGCCAATCTCCTCACTGCTGCCGATCCGCCTCATCGAAGTGCTACCTGATCTGGAAATGACTCCGCCCGCCCGGTTGCCCGCGGCGGCGTCGGAAAAATACTCCTCGGGCCTGCGATCGGCTTTGCTCGATCCGGCGTTCAGTGGCAAGGCGATGCGGGTCGAAGCATCGTTCGGCGGTCCCGTCGGCGATCAGCGCGAATACCGCATCGCCCTCGCCGCCCAGATCCCAGGCGTGACACCAGAGGGTATCGTCGGCACGATGGTCACCTTCTATGTGCCCACCGTCAAGGACCTTGAGAAGCTCGCCGCCCGACCAGAGATCCTGGCCCTGCGGATCCCGCCGAGTGCCACGAACACGATCCGCAGCCGTGCCACCAGCGGCGGTGACGCTCTTTCCGCCACGCACATTGTCGATCTGCAGAAGCAGGGCTATCGCGGTGCGGGGCAGAAGCTCGTCGTCATCGGCGGCGGCTTCGACCGCAACTCTCCAGACCTCCCAGCCGACACGCTGCACATTGATCTGACCGCTGAGCTTTCGCCGACCTTTGAGCCGAAGCCGATCGATCTGATGTTCGATGCCACCGCCGCCGCCATCGCGGCTCATCGTGCGGCTCCGCAGGCCAAGCTGATCCTCGTGCGGATCGATCCCGCGGCGTTTCACCAGCTTTTCACCGTGGCCAGGGCGGCACTCGGCGACCTCACACTCTCGAGCGCACAGGTGGCCCGAGCCGAGGTTCTGCTGACCGACTACGACGTGCTGAACCGTCGCCGCGACTACGTCTCGCAGGAGTATGCGGAAGCGTTTGCGAACTTGAGCGACGACGACCGCCCGCGGACTCGGCGTGAGAAAGCCCAGGCCGCACTCGCGAAGTTGAAGGAAGAAGAGGCAACCTTCCGCGTCACCTACGACAAGCTCTCGGCGATCCGTCGCGGACTCGAAGCGATCAAGGGTGCTGCCGTGATCGCGAACACGCTAACATGGGACGACGGCTATCCCGCTGACGGGTTGAGCGAGTTCTCGGCGTTTCTCGACGAGAACTATGCACCGGGCGTGCGCCGCTCGCAGAAGGCACCGCGACTGCCGACGTGGGTGCAGGCGGCCAGCGAGAGCACCTGGAGCGTGTGGGCC
>JBGSSZ010000240.1:0-4367 GCA_041736785.1 Limnoglobus sp. | reverse complement strand
GTGCTCGTCGGCGGGCCGCGGAGCATGGAGCGGTCGTTCGGCACGACCTGTCACGGCGCAGGGCGCGCCATGAGCCGGACTGCGGCGGTGAAGGATGCGCTGGGCCGCAAGATTCACAAAGAGCTCGAAGCCCGTGGCGTGATCGCCATGTCGTCGAGTCGGCTCGGCCTCGCGGAGGAGCAGCCGCGAGCTTACAAAAATGTGGATGATGTCGTGGACGTGGTCGACACTGCCGGCCTGTCGCGGAAGGTCGCCCGCATGCGACCTATTGGTGTGATCAAAGGCTGACAGCCGGAGGCTCGCTCGCTCGCTTCGCCAGTCGCTTCTCTTGAAAAAACTTTGACAGGATCGCGGCGCACTCGTCGGCCAGCACGCCACTGGTCACTTCGCAGCGGTGGTTCAGTCGCGGGTCGGCAGTGATCTCGTACAGCGTGTGGCACGCACCCGCCTTCGGATCGGCCGCGCCGTAGACCACGCGGGCGACGCGGGCCTGCACGATCGCCCCCGCGCACATGGGGCAGGGCTCGAGCGTGGCGTAGAGTGTGCAGTCTTCGAGTCGCCAGGAGCCAAGCACTTTCGCTGCCTGCCGCAGTGCAACAATCTCTGCATGGGCCGTAGGGTCCTGCCAGCGCTCGCGGTAGTTGTGCGCGGTGGCGAGGATGGTGCCATCATGGACGATGACGCACCCGATTGGCACCTCGTCCGCGGTGGCTGCCAGCTCGGCCTCGCGAAGCGCCAGCCGCATCATGTCGTCGTCCATGCTGTGCATCTCAGGAGACAGTCCGCCCAAAATTGGCTCCGAACGCGGCGAAATCGGCAGCGCCGTCGATGGTGCCATCGGCATTGAAGTCGAAGGGCGATGCGGTGAGCGTTGTGCCGAAGACCGAGCCGAACGCTGCGAAGTCGGTGGCACCATCGACAGTGCTGTCGCCATTGAAATCGCCGAAGAGCCGGCGGAGCAGCGGGTCACTCGCACTACTCTGATAGCCTGCGGCGGGGACTGCGAGTCGCCATTGGCCATCGGCGAGCGAGCCGTATTCCACGCCAGGGCTGATCGCCGAACCATCCGCATTGTCGAAGGTCAGCGTGACACTCGACACGAGTCCGCTGGCTGGACTGACGAGGATGCGGCCGTGCGGGCCGATGGCGCCAGTCTGCACCACGATGGCTCCGCGCGTGAGTGTGATCGCGCCGGGGTTGGCGAACTGGGCCGCTTCAACGGGCGCTGGGAAGTTGACTCTGATGGTCGTGAGCCGTGAGCGCTGAGCCGCGCCGCCGTTGACTGTGAAGGAATTTACAGTCGTCGGCGGGAGCACGGCCGTCATGGTGAAACTGGTACTGGTCACGCCGCCAGTGTCGCTGGTGATGGTGACCGTGACAGTTTTCGCGCCTACGCTGGCGTAGCTGCGAGTGAGCATGAATGTTCTGTCGAGATTGAGTGCGAGCGACTGCGGGCCGGCGCCGTCGCCGTAGTTGACCGTCGCGGTCCACGCGTTGCCTGCCGCGTCGGCGAAGCTGCCGGGCTTGGAAAAACTCTGATTGGTCACAATGGTACCATTGGCGATCGGGCTGATACTCGGGGCCCGTTCGACACCACTTGGGCTCACGGTTGCAATGGCTTGGTTGCTGACTTTGCCGGTGTCGTCGATGAGCGTGAGCCGCAGGTCGCGGCGCTGATAGCTCGGCTGTGTGTCGACGTTGGCATAGGTCAGGTTGCGGATGAGGGCCTGCACTGCTGCGGGGGTGGCGTTGGCATTGAGAGCGATGGAGAGGCTGTTACCGATGCCGCCGCTCACGGTGCCGATGCTGATTCCGCCATAGGTCACAAAGAGCGTGCTGACGCCGGTGAGGCCGATTTGCCCTGGGCCGCTGCCCTGATGGCGGATGCTGAGGCGATCGTTGGCGACAACGCCGCTGGCGAGATCGACGACGAGCGACCCGGTGTTGAAGTTCGCGGAATCGCTATCGGTGAGCGTGGCATTGGGCGCGAAGACCCGCGGCAAAGATTTGAAGTTGTACCCCAGCGCGGCGTCGGGAAAATTGATCACAGGTGAGCCGACCGCTGGGCTGCCGGCGATCGTGCCCCGGAGGTTGAAACTCATCACCGGCACATCGGGATCGTTGGTGGTGAAGCTCATCGTGCCGAACTTCGACCCGGGCGTGCCGCTGAGTTGCAGTGTGAACGTCGTGGTGGAATGAGCGGCCACACTCGTCGGTGGCGAGCCGACCAGTGCAAAGCCCGACGGCAAAGTGTAGTTCCCGAGCACGAGCGGGCTGCTGCCGAGGTTCTCAATGGTGAAGACCTTGGATCCCACGATCTCGATCGGCGTGGAGCGTTCGTCGATGACGATCCGCGGCTCCGTCGTGCCGGATGGATCATTGGCGATGACCGGCAGCGGGGCGCTGAGCCGCAGTGAAGGATCGCCGGCCGCAGCCACGGTGAAGTCGATGCGTTTCACTTCGACGCCGTCCTGGAGGAAAGCGCACTGCCAGACGCCGGGCGTACCGGTGAACGCCGACGCGGGCTGGTTCCACGACCAGTAGAAGTAGCCGGCGTCGAAGCTCGGCGTGAACTCGGCAGGGAACGTGTTCCAGAGCGAGCCATCGGGGCGATACCACTTCCAGCCCAGTGTCGTGGCATGAGCCGGCGTGCGGGCGTTGTGGTTCAGGACCATGAACCAGAGCGTGCTCGCGTCGCCGGGGGCGAAACGCTCGACCCGCGGCGAGTGCTCGTAGAGATCGCGCCAGATCGGGTCGGGATAGGGATCGCGGTTGGTTATGTAGGCGTCAATCACCGTGGTTGACAGGTTCGCTGCGTATGGCGGGGGCGTCTCCTTCCAATAGCTCGTCGGCGCGAACAACGGCTCGATCACCGCGCCGCGGTACTCCGCCTGATAGTGCAGGTGCGCGTTGAAGGTTCCGCTGGCACCCATCATCGCGATGACCTGGCCCGCTTTGACAGTGTCGCCATCGCGCACGGTCTGGCTGTTCTGGGCGAGGTGGCCGTAGAAGGTGGCCCAGCCGTTGCCGTGGTTGATGTATAGCCAGTTGATGTTGCCGCTGCCGTAGAGATCGCGGTCGGCATTCCCCTCGCTGTGGAACTGCACCACGCCATCGGCTGCGGCATAGATGGGGAAGCCAGCGTCCATACCATCATTGCCAAACGGGCTGGAGTCGGTGCCGTCATGGCCGTCGTAGGTCACGCTACCGCCCTGAGCGTCGACCGCGATACCCGGCCGCGGGTCGACATCGGCGTAGTGAGTGTTGTTCCAGTCGACGTTGTAGGTGCGGCCCATCGGCACGATGAACTTGCTCGGCAGATCGGTCGGAGCCGTCGGCGTGATTGTGAACGTGAATGTGTTGTCGGACTCGTTCGTCTCCACGACCGTGTTTTCCGGGTCGAGCGTGACCGTGACGGTGATGGCGCTGGTCCCCGCAAACCAGCCGTTGGCCAGTGCGGTACCGCTGCTGTTGCCTGCGGCAATGGCCACACCCGGCTGCAGGGGCATGCTGTTGACATCGAATCGCAGAGGCACGTTCTGTGCCGTCATCCCGGTGGCACTGTACTCGGCCCGCAGGTAGAGCTTCTGCCCGAAGACGGGAGTGCTCTGCGGCACGTCGAACGCATCGGTGAGCATGACATCGGTCAGTGTGAGGTTGGCCGGCGCGAGCCGGTCCTCGAGCAGCAGCAGTTCGCGGAGGTGTGGTTTGGTCATGGACGTGCTCGAAGCTGCGATGATTGTGCCCGGTGCGATTCGAACGCACGACCGCCCGCTTAGAAGGCGGGTGCTCTATCCGGCTGAGCTACGGGCACGAGACTCCTATCTTCCGCGACGCCGGTCCGCAGTTCAAGTGGAAATGCCATTGCCGCGGCCCTGCGGGGGAAGTATGCTGCTCTCTGCAGGTGAGTATCTTATCCAGAGTGGCTGAGGGGCTAGGCCCGATGACGCCACAGCAACCGGTCCGCCGTTCTTCGCGCGGACGCTGGTGCTAACTCCTACTCGGGCGTCCCCCGGGGAAGATAAGATACCGCGACCGGCGGCCCGTACGGGCTCGCGGTGTCGCAGCATCTTATCTCACCGCATCCTGGATCACTCACCCTGGCGTTCCATCGCACGAGGGTGTTTTTATGTCGAGTCGATCCGCGTTACTCGGGCTGAAGTGCCGCCTGTGCGGTAAGCTGTATCCGAGCGGTCCCACCAATTTCTGCACCGACGACTTCGGCCCGCTGGAGGCCGCGTACGACTACGCCGCGGTGAACCTCGATCGCCGCAAGATCGAGAGCCGGGCCCGCACGATGTGGCGATACCGCGAACTGCTGCCGCTCGACGGTGAGCCCACCGTGGGCACGCATGTCGGATGCACGC
>JBGSSZ010000136.1:0-5410 GCA_041736785.1 Limnoglobus sp. | reverse complement strand
CGTTCACTCGAAATCCTTTCGGCAGGTGATGAAGCTCGACAAGCACCTTCATCCAATACCGCAGAAAGCCAAAGAGATTTCGAGTTGATTCGTTCGCCTCTCGTATCAGCGACAGGTGGCTTCGCTTGATTGAGGTCTAGGCCGAGGCTGGGCAAGGCCCACAGTTTAGAACGCCCGAGATTCCTCAACTGCCAGCAACTCGAAGACCGCATCAATCCCGTCGCCGTGACGACCAATCAGGACAACATTAACCCCAACGACAACGTAATTTCTCTGCGAGAAGCGATTTTGGAGATCAACGACTCGGGCATTAGCGGGTCGATTAACTTCAGCAGCTCGGTTTTCAAAAGCGGTGCGCCCCCGATAATCTTGGTCGGCAGCTTGCCGCAAATCACACAGAACATCGATTTCATCGGAGACAGTCTGAGCAACACCTTCGTCGCGATCGACGGTAAAGGCGAGCACGTCGCCTTGAACACGGCCAGCGGCGTGTCGGTCACGGTCAGCAACCTGACCATCCAGAACACGCTCGCTGGCATTGGCATCGACGGCGGCGGCACGTTCACGCTCAACAACTTGCAGTTCAGTAACACCTTCTCCTCCTCGAACGACACAAGAGCGATCCTGGCCGTCAACGGCTCGGTGACCATCAATGGCTGCACCTTTGAGGATTACGACATCAGTAGCGACGGCGGGGCGATCAAAGTGACGGGTTCCGCGCTCAATATCAGCGACACGTCGTTCGTGAATTGCACGGCTGCAAACGGCGGCACCATTTTCGCCGATTCGAGCACGGTCAGCATCAGCAATTCGACCATCGCAACCAGCATGGCTGGCGGCAACGGCGGCGCGATCGCGCTCGTCGAGTCCTCCAAGCTCACGCTGACCAACGTCGCGATCAGCAAGAGCTCCGCCGGCGGAAATGGCGGCGCGATCGATGCCACAGAAGGTACGGTGACGATCACCGGCGGGTCGTTCACCAATACTTCAGCCACTCTCGATGGCGGAGCGGTTCATATCGCCGCAGGTAGCATCACGACATCGTCATTGTTCACTGACTGCACCGCCGTCGGCAATGGTGGTGCCATCTCCGTCGATTCCGGCACGCTCAACTCCAGCGGATCGTTCATAACGTGCAAGGCTTTGAACGGCAACGGCGGGGCCATCAACTTCAACGGCACAACCGCCAGTATCACCGGCGGGTCGTTTTCAAGCTGCACCGCTTTCTTAGACGGCGGAGCCGTTCACGTCGCTGTGGGCAACGTGACCTCAACGGCCACCTACACCGGTTGCACCGCGGGCGGCAACGGCGGCGGCATCGCCTTGGATTCCGGCTCGCTCAATGCGAGCGGTTCGTTCACGTCATGCACAGCGACGAGCGGCAGTGGTGGGGCGATTTTCGTCGACACCAGCACGATTCTGAACATTGGCTTTGCCATCACGACCACTACCCTCGAATCGTGCACGGCCGGCTTCAACGGCGGCGGGATCTATGTCATCGATCCCGGCAACTTTGATATGCTCGGTGTCTCGATTTCCAATTGTCATGCAGAGGGCGACGGCGGCGGAGCTTACTTCAGCACGACGCTCAATGCCAAGCTGGAAAAAGTCATGATCACGCTCAGCACGGCCGGTTCGGACGGCGGCGGCGCGTACTTCGGCACGACCGCAGACACAGAACTCGAAAAAGTCACAGTCACGCTCTGCTCGGCCGGTTCGGACGGTGGCGGATTGTATGCTCTGACCAACATCAACCTGAAAGCGACCAAGCTCACAGTCAGCCTTTGCACAGCAGTGCAATATGGCGGTGGCTTGGCGTTCGGGACGGGCGAGGTCACGATTTCCGAAGGTGACATCAACTACTGCTCCACGACGGCCGCCAGCGGTGGAGCCGGCGGCGGCATTTATTTCAGCGAGCCGACACTGCTCGCCATCAAACAGGACAGCAAAATCACATATTGCAAAACCTCAGACTTTGGCGGCGGCATTGCGCTCTTCGACGATAGCATCGACACCTTCAATGGCCACCTGGAGATGAGCGAATCCAGTGTGGAGTTCTGCGAGGCAACGTCTGGCAACGGCGGCGGCATTTCAATCATTTCCAGCGATCACACTGTTCTCAATCAGTCGACAATCGTGGATTCCACCATCACAAACTGCACTGCCAGCGTGAACGGCGGTGGCATTTACATGAACTCGCAAGGCACACTCCTGGTTGAAAACTCGAGTCTTTCGAACAATTCCGCCATGGCGGGCTCCGGCGGCGGGGCCTATCTCCACGCCCGCAGCTTTTCGTTCCGTGACAGCACTCTCCACGCTAACTCCGTCGGAATTGACGGCGGCGGTTTTTACTATTCACAGGGGGGCACGGACCTTGGTGATCCCTTCGATATTCTGCGCACGACCCTGTCGGGCAATTCCGCGAACGGCCGCGGAGGCGCTATCGCGCTCAATCATCCCTATTTCCTGATGCAGCAAAGCACGATCAGCGACAACTATGCCGGTGTAGCGGGCGGCGGCATCAATTTCGACCCAGCTTCAAATGACCGTTGGGCCATCGAAAATAGCACATTCAGCGCGAATGAAACACTGGGGTTCGGCGGTGCGATGAACATTCAGGACATGGGATTTCTCGAGCTGAAATTCGTCACAGCTGTTCTCAACAAGGCTGGCAACGGTGGGGCGCTCTCACTGGAATCGGCGACTCTAACATCCCTGGTCACTGTCGACGCCTCCGTGATGGCCGGTTCTGTTCAGGGCATGGATTTCTACGCTGCGGTCCCGCTGGGAACGCCGTCTACAATCATATTCAATCATTCAATTATTGGTCCAATTAGCAAGCTGCCATCTACTCTCACCATCGAGAGGACAGATACTATTGAAGATGCAGATTATAGCGCGTTGAAACTCGAAGACCTGGCGGACAACGGCGGACCGACTCTGACACATCAGCCCAAAGTAAACAGCCCGCTGATCGACTTCATTCCAGCCTCGGCCTATGACGTCGCGACGGATCAGCGCGGCGTCCCGCGGCCGATCGATTACAACGGAACAGCGAATCACGATATCGGCTCGGTGGAAGTGTATGGGGTGAGCAACCTCGCCGTCACGGGCTATTCCGTCAATGACGGCGCGGTCCAGCGGTCGCGGCTCACCACCATCACCGTGAATTTCGCCCAGCCCGTAGCCGCGAGCCTCTTTTCCCTCGCCGGCGTGATCACTCTCACGCGCACTGCAGCGACGTCCGCCGGCACGATCGGCACAATCGTGCAAACCGGCGCAACGGGCAACAATGGCCGAATTGTTCCCTCTCAGACGACGGGACTCGTCACCAGCATCACGCTGACCTTCGACAATGCCGACACATCGAACGTGACAGGTGGCGTTGAGTATGGCTCGCTGGCCGATGGCCGCTGGCAGTTGGCCATTCCCATCGCGAACTACATCACGCCTGCTGGTGTCACCGAACTCCGCCGCCTCTTCGGTGACATCAACAACGACGGCACGGTGGATGGCCCCGTGGACTTCGCAGAATTCGGCAGCACATACGGACTCTCGATGAGTCACGCGGCTTTCATTGCCGCATTCGATTTCAACAACGATGGCACGATCGATGGTTCGACCGATTTCGCACAGTTTGGAGCTCGTTATGGTTTGACGCTGTGAGCCGAGTTCTGGGTGCATATAGTCATCGCAGAAGAGCCCGTCTCATTCATCGGGTGAGACGTAGGCTGATCGGGAATTGCAAGTCCTTCGCATCGAAAAGATCAGCAGGCACTTCTCGGTGTCAAGGCCTTCACCGCGTGCCGTCTCGAACTGCGATGCAGCGCTCCTGTGTGCAGAGTTCCCCATACCTTGGCGTGCATACGTGCGATCTCTTCCCGACGGGAGGCGGGGTTCGGTTCAAAAGCGATGTTCTCGATGAACTTCGAGCCCCTGAAAGGCTCCGGTGGCGATCTGGAGAAATATCATTACGAAAGAGTCCGAGTTCGATGTCCTTGTCTTTATTCGCTCCCGTCCGCAACCGCAAGTTTCCAAGCTTCGCACGAGAAGCCAGACCAGTAGGTCGTGCAGTTGTTGCTCTCGATTGACCTGCAGCGGTGATAGCTAGCGTGCTGTGCCGTACCAACGATGCTGGAAGCGGCAAAGAACTCTGCATCGGCAATAGGGCCGCTCCGACGAAAATGGTTCCTGGACCGACGGACGACTGGCAGGCGAGCATTCCTGAGTTTAGCCACCTCAGCCCCGAGTACAACCGCTACTGCGACAACCTCGATGGCGGCACGGCTTTCGTTGCTTTCGGCAACTTCAGCGTCACCACCGTCACCGACAGTCCGATTGATATCAACGATGACGGCTCAATCGCCTTCGCCCAGTTCGGAGTCCGCTTCCTAATCACGCTGTGTCGCCCGGAATCAGGTGCGGAGTTGCAAGACCGTCACCGATGCGGCGGGGAAGGTGAGCGGCTTCGCCACGTCCACGTCCTGCGAGGTGAGGGCCATGGGATCGTCGACTTTCGAGGTGATCTCGGCGAACGGATCGCCGGCAGCACCGGCTCCTGGGGTCACGCCTCCGATGTCCGATGCTCCGCCAGCACCGCTACCGGCCAACCCGCCGATCAATCCGCCACGGCCTCGGACTGCGACGGATGCGAGGCAACTTCAGTCCGACAAGTTCAAGGACGCCGCAGCGCGGAGTTCGATCTCGGGGCTACGGGATGCCAATGGCCCCGAGCCGCCAGGATCACAACGACGAACACGTTGATGATCAGCACCAGCGTGTCGCGGCCGATGCGGTTCTCCAGTCGGCAGAGCCTCGGCGGCGAGGCGAGCGTGCTGTCGCCCTTCACTTCCGGATGTTCGGTGGCGAGTTGCCACAGCGGATCGTCGCGGAGGTGCTGCAGTTGTTGAGGTCTTCGCTGCCGGCCGCCATTGCGAAGATCCGCTGAGCCAGCAGGCTGCGTTGCGGGTGAACGATCGACTCGGGGTGCCGCGGATCGGGAATGACCGCGTTGCGTGCATCGATGAGGCCGAGTTGCTGGTCCGCTTCGCGGAGCAGCAGGCCACCCGCGTCCGAGGTGATTTCGCCGCCGAAGAAGTCCGCATGGAGTTGGCGACGGTCGAGTCTTGATAACGGCAGCGGGTTCGAGGTGCACGCCGTCATCGCGACTGTTCCTGGATTGGGGCATGCACCAACGCTTGAACCGTCGCGCTGATTTCGTTCGCTCAAACCATACGAAAGATCCGGGTTACCTCACCGAACTGGACACGAAGAAACCGATGCCGAAGAAGGAAACCTGATTTCCTGGAGCTGCCTGCCTGTGGACGTTTCGGCCAAGGTGATGCTCGATGTGATCGCAAAGTAAAACCTCATTGGAAACGCTTCCGGAGATTGACATGAACAGATTGGC
>JBGSSZ010000129.1:0-18828 GCA_041736785.1 Limnoglobus sp. | reverse complement strand
GCCGCCGCTGCCGCCGCGATAGGCGATGCTGAGGCCAATGACAAAGACGGCCATGTTGAGCAGGATGAGCGACTGCGTGACGAGTGGTCGCTGGGGGTTGTAGTAGCTGTGGCGGGCACGCTCGCCGCGGTCCCAGGTGGTGGGTGCGGCACGGCGGGCTTCGGTGTCGGTGCTTTTCCCCGCCAGCAGCTTGGCCAGGGCAGCGGGATCTTTGGCGGCACGCTCACCCTCAGGCGTGAGGCTGAGCCCCTGCCCTTGCCCCTTCACCCAGTCGCGGGCTTCGATGAGTTCGTGCGTCCAAAGCTGCCGAATCGCGGCATCGAGCCCCGCTCGCGGCACGTCGTGCGACCGGGCATAGACCGCAGGAAACCACGGCGACCCCGCTGCGATCAACGACAACACCTCGCCCGGCGTGGACACCATATTTCAAGAGTACAGATTGCGCCTTGGCCGTCGGGGTCATTTCCCGATTCCCCGCGCCACTTCCCGCCGCGTCGGTACACTTTCCCAAGCCCCCGGACTTTGATCTCGGACTCCATGAGCGTCGTCGCCCCGTCCCCACTTGCCCCGCCCAGGCCGGCGCTCAGCGTCATCGTCTGCACGTACAACCGCGCGAGCTTTCTGCCCGGCTGCATCGCTTCGATCCGCGCCGGCGGTGTCAGCGATGTCGAGATCGTCGTGGTCGACGACGGCTCCACCGACAACACCCGTGACGTGATCGCCGACCTGAACGGCCCCGACATCCGCTACATCTATCAGGCCAATCGCGGACTCAGCACGGCTCGCAACACGGGAATCAAGCTCAGCACCGGCCGCTATGTCTGCTACCTCGACAGCGATGATTTCTGGCTGCCGAACGGACCCGGTCAGGCGATGCTCGACTTCCTCGATTCTCACCCTGCCGTGGGCGTGGCATTCGCCGAGACCAACGTCGGCAGCCCCAGCAAGGGGTATTGGTCGTGGATCGAGTGGGCGGGCCGCAAGGAGTTCCACGATCTGCCGCATCAGACGGTGAACGGTTTCAAGGTATTAGACCCCGTCGCGTTTTATCGCCATCTGATGCTGCGCAACGCGGTCTTCACCGGTGCGGTGATTCAGCGGCGGGAGATCGTGATTGACGCGGGTATGTTTGATTCGCGCCTGAATGCCGCGGGCGATTGGGAACTCTACCTCCGCATGGCGGCCAAGCACACGTTTGCGTTCACACCGGTGCCGTTTGCGATCTATTCGCAGCACGACACGCAGATGACCGGCGACCAGGACAAGATGATCCGCGAGTTCGTGGACACGCGGCGACGGCATCTGGAGCACGGCCTCGCCGACGAGCCCGCCAAGCGCCTGCTCAAGCGATTCCACCGCAATGAAAGCTTCTTCTATGCGTATCTCGCCTACGAGCGCGGCGAGTACGGCGTCGCCCGCAGCCGCTTCGGGGCCAATCTCCTGGAGAACGGCTTCGACAGCAAGACGCTTGTGTATTGGCTGTTGAGTTGCCTGCCGAACCCAGTGAGGCAACTGATCCGCCGCACGGCTCAGACCGTGCGGGGGAAGTGATGGCTGATATAATCAGCGGGGAAGGTGCCGCATGCCGATTCACGATTGGACTCGTGTTGATTCCGGGCTGTTCCACGCGTTTCATTTCAGCTGGATTAGCACTCTCAGTAACGCCTTGAACACGGGTGGCTTGCCCTCTGACTACTTCGCACTATCCGAGGCTTGAACCGCCGAAACTGAGCCGGATGTACTGACTCTCCAGCATGCCGGTCCTTTTGAGGCGTCTGAATCGGGCGGCGTAGCAATAGCAGAACCGAGACCGAAGACGCGGATTATTCAAACCGCTGACGCAGATGTCTACGCGAACAAAGCAAACCGAATCGTCGTGAGGCATATTCGCGGCGATGTGGTTGCCGCGCTGGAAATCGTTTCACCAGGCAACAAGCACTCCAAATCCAACTTCGAGAAATTCCTCGAGAAGTCGCTGAAGTTCCTGGAGAATCGCATCAGTTTGTTCGTCATCGATTTGCATCCGCCGACGCCACGGGATCCCAACGGAATCCAACATAACCGAGCATAGGCCATCGAGGATTCACATCATGCGTTGCGTCCAAATCTCAGCATCCGACAATCGCATGGACTGCCGCGACATGTTCGACGACCCGATCAATCCCCTTCCTCGCAAGTGCGCAACATGCGGCTTTCCGGACCTCGACTTCATTCCGCAGCCATATTTCCTGGTCCGGAGCCGTACCATGTCGCCGAACGAGCTGGCGCTCGGCGAGAACGGCAATTTCTTCGTCCGTGACCGAATCCGCAGGGTCTTGGAGCTTTTGGCTCCTGGGCAATGCATCTATTATCCCACCAGCTTCAAGGGCACATCTGAAACGTCGCCATGGTTTCTCGCAGTCCAGAGCCATCAAGCTGTCACAGCCATCGTGAAGCCTTCCATCCCGCGCTGTGAGGCCTGCTGTGAGCCACGGTTTGCGCACCCCGGAACGCACTGGTGTGAATTCGAAGATTGGACCGGCAATTCTGACTGCGAGGTCTTGAAATCCGCAACTTGGGGATCGTCGGAGCGTGGATGGGACCTGTGGATTTGCCGCGAACTGTTTCTCTCGATTCGAATGCTGCACCTCTTCAAGAAGATCAAGGCGAAGGGTTTCTACGAGGCCACTTGCCAGAAGCCAGTTGCGCCGAACAAGGAGGAGTCCGCTTGGATCAAGGAAAAAATCCTGTTGCTCGAAGCAAGTGGCATTCCTTCCCATGCCGCGGGAACCGTCTCCAACCAAGATGCGAAGTGGTTCCAGGACTATCTCAAGCCGCATCATCGCGAAGTCCAGGTGGACTGGGACATCAAGGCGATCGAGAAACAGTTCAAGACAAAACTGCCAAAGTCCTATGTCGATTTCGTCCGCAGTGTGGGCCCCATGTCATTCGAGAACGTCGACGAGCAAGAGGGGTTCACGGCAACTATTCGCAGCCCCGACGAGCTGGGGGTCGAAGGCTACGCCGACGAATTCGACGACGAAGAATCCAAGGCCGTGAATGGTTTGACATTCGCGACAACCGACCATGGCGATTGTTTCTGCTTCGATGTTCAGAAGGACAAGAAGGAATTCGCGGTCGTGCTCTACAAGCATGAAGAGAACTTCTTCGAGCCGTACGCCGAGAACTTCGCTGCTTGCATCAAGCGGTTTGCAGTCGGTACAATCAGATAAGCAATCCTGCATTTCGGCGTGGTGCGACCCAATGATTTGGTGTGGGGCACCATGACACATTGCGGTTCGTAAGATTCACCAGCATGACCACCGACGAACAACTCGCTATCCTGCTCCGCGGTGTCACGCACTGCGAGAAGCGCGACGAACTCAAGAAGAAGCTCGAGCGCGGTATGCCGTTGCGGATGAAATACGGCATCGACCCGACCGGGTTCGACGTGCACCTCGGGCACACGGTGCCGTTGCGGAAGCTGCGGCAGTTTCAGGAACTCGGCCACATCGCGGTGCTGATCATCGGCAAAGCCACCGCACTCGTGGGCGATCCCAGCGGGCGGGATGAAAGCCGCAAGTCGCTCGATGAAGCCCAGATCGCCAAAAATGCGATCAGTTACCTCGAACAGATCTCGAAAGTGATCGACGTCTCCAAAGCAGAGGTGATCGACAACGATACCTGGTTCGACAAATGGGGCTTCGGCGACGTGCTCAAGCTCCTCGGCAAGACCACCGTGCAGCGGATGCTCGAACGCGACGACTTCAGCAAACGATACAAGGAATCGAAGACGCCAATCTATTTGCACGAGTGCCTCTACCCGCTGATGCAAGGCTGGGACTCCGTTGAGATCAAAGCGGACGTGGAGCTTGGCGGCACGGAGCAGCTATTCAATCTGATGGTGGGCCGCGACCTGCAGCGCGATGCGGGGCAGGAGCCGCAGGTGTGTCTGACGCTGCCGATTCTTCGCGGGACCGACGGCGAGAAGAAGATGGGCAAGACGGCCGGGAACTACATCGGACTGAATGAACCGCCGAAGGAGCAGTTCGGCAAGACGATGCGGATCGCCGACACGCTGATGAAGGAATGGTTTGAACTACTCACCGACTTCGACACCGCGACCATCGAAGCCCACCTGAGCGGCAAGCCGAACGATGCCAAGAAAACCCTCGGTGCGGAGATCGTGCGGCAGTACCACGGCGACGCCGCGGCGCAGGCTGTGCTTGCGGAGTGGAAGAAACAGTTCGAGGACAAAGGCGACCCCGACGTGATCGCCGAGGCGATGATCCCCGCCGGCGAGGGTATCGATGGGCAGGTCGCCGCGAACAAACTGCTGGTGCTGGCGGGCCTCTGCAAGAGCATGAGCGAAGCCCGGCAGAAGATCGCGGAGGGGGCGTTTAATTATGGTGCGGACCGCGTCAAGCCCGCGGACTTCAAAACTCAGGTCCCTGTGGCGGACGGTCTGGTGCTGCGGCTCGGTCGGAAAATCGTCAAAGTGAAACTCGCATGATCGAAGTGCTGCGCGAGCGAATTGCCGATGTCCGCAGCCGACTGGGTGCGGCTCAGCTTGTGGCGGTCACCAAGACGGTGAGCGTCGAAGTTGTCCGTGCCACGAGAGAACTGGGCGTCGAGCACCTCGCGGAGAATCGCCCGCAGGCACTCTGGCAGAAGCAGGCAGCCATCCCCGACGCGACCTGGCACCTGATTGGCCACCTGCAGCGGAACAAGCTCGATCGCACTTTGCCACTGTGCGCGTTGGTTCACTCCGTGGACTCGTTGCGGTTGCTGCAGGCCATCGACGACTACGGCGTGAAACACCAGCAGCCAGTACGGATCCTCCTGCAGGTCAACTGCTCGCACGAAGAGCAGAAGGGGGGCTTTCCGATCACTGAGATTCCCGCGCTCGCGGACCTGATCCCGACCCTCCGTGGCGTGGACATTCAGGGACTGATGACGATGGCCGCATACGACGACGATCCCGAACACTCGCGCCCGGCGTTTGTCGAGCTTCGCAGACTCCGCGACGAACTGCAGACGCGAACGGGATTGACTCTGCCGCATCTCTCGATGGGCATGAGCAACGACTACGAGATCGCGATTCAGGAAGGTGCGACGCTGGTGCGGCTGGGAAGTGTGCTGTTTGAGGGCATGGAGTGATCCGCGATCATGCTGAGGGTGCCACGCTGGCGGTGCAGGCCAAGCCTTCGGCCAGGAAAGCTGCGTTTTCGAGGGATGGCAGCATGGTCCGCGTCGCGGTCACGGCCCCTCCGGAAGACGGCCGGGCCAACGCCGCGATTGTCGAACTGCTGCATGAAACTTTGAGCATCAGGCGTTCCGCCATCGAATTGCTCAGCGGTGCCACCAACCGCAACAAGGTCTTCCTCATTCGCGGCGTCACCGCTGCGGAACTCGAAAAAATCGTTGAATCCGTCATAGGCTGAATGTCGATGTGAGTCGATGTGCGCCATCTGCTCTTGTTGTTTGTGCTTCTGCCCCTCGGCTGCACTGCCACACGGCAGGGAGTTCCGCCCTTGCCGCCGGCTGGCCTGAATGCGGAGTACCGCATCGGTTGCCCGGACGTGCTGGATGTGAGCTTTCCCGCGGCGCCGACTCAGGATGCAGTTTCGGTGGTCGATGTCGATGGCCGTATTCCGGTGCAGGGTGTGGGCAAACCGCGGGTGGAAGGTCTGACTGTGGCCGAGGCTGGCGTGATGATCGCCCAGATGGCGGAAGTGCCCGACGATCAGGTGGTGGTGTCCGTGGTGCAGCCGCGGTCGCAGCGGATCTTTGTCAGTGGTCCCGACAATCGGCGGTCACGCATCATGAGCTATCCCGGCCCGGTCCCGGTGCTGGATTTCCTGCGTCAGAGTGGCACAATTCCGCCAGCCTCGACCAAGCTGAACCGCGTCTATGTGCTTCGCTCCAACGTCGCCGACGGAACCCCGCCGCGGCTGTATCACATCGATGTGGAGGCGGTGCTGCTCGATGCGGACAGCACGACAAATCTGCCACTTGAGCCGGGAGATCACGTCTATCTGGGCGAAACGCGCCGCTCGAGCATCAGCCGGCTCATCCCCGACTTCGCAAGGCCGCTCTACCGCAAACTCGTGGGCTTGCTCCCGGAATCGCTGCGGTAGTCGGCGCGAAAAAGCCCGTGAAAACGCGGCTTCGAGCCGTCCTATTTTGCGTACTTTCCAAACATTTTCACTCCGTGGCGTTACAGACGTTTTCAGCGGTGACTTTTCTGCTAGTCTAGGCTTGTGAATTATTTCACAAGGCAGACGACGTGGCTCCTGTGCTGACACCCGCCGGGCTCGAACCGGCCTTCGAACTCAGTGCCTATTACCCCGTGCTGATGTACGTCGGGGTGATCGCGGCACTCGCTTGCGCCATGCTCGCTGGTACCAGCCTCTTCCCATTCAAGCCCCACAAGCCAACCGTCACCAAGCTGATGACCTACGAGAGCGGCATGGACCCCGTGGGCACGGCCCGCATGCAGTTCGATCTCCGCTTCTACCTGATTGCCATCCTGTTTCTCGTCTTCGATGTCGAACTGCTCTTCCTCTATCCCTGGGCCGTCATTGCCTACAACGGCAGCGGCGACCAGGCCTGGCGGACCGCGTTTGGCACGCTGGTGTTTGTGGAAATCCTGATTTTCCTGGCGACACTCTTCATCGCGTACGTCTATGCATGGAAGAAAGGAGTCTTCCAATGGCGCTGAAGCTCGACGACAACGTATTTGTCACAAAGCTCGATGCACTCGCGAGTTGGGTGCGGAAGCACTCGCTCTGGCCGATGCCCTTCGCCACCGCGTGCTGCGGGATCGAGCTCATGGCCACCGCCAGCGCACGCTACGACATTGCCCGCTTCGGCTCCGAGGCGATGCGGTTCAGCCCGCGGCAGTGCGATGTCATGATCGTCGCCGGTCGCGTCGTGATGAAAATGGTCCCGGTCATGCAGCGGATCTGGCTGCAGATGCCCGAACCGAAGTGGTGCATCAGCATGGGTGCCTGTGCCTCCAGCGGTGGGGTCTTCGACACCTACGCGGTGGTGCAGGGGATCGATCGCTTCATCCCCGTGGATGTCTACGTGCCCGGCTGCCCGCCGCGGCCCGAGCAATTGATCCGTGCGGTGCTCGATCTTCAGGAGAAGATTCAGAGTACGGGCACTATCGACGGGCGGGAGTTTGCCAAGCGAACGCAGTACGAGGGTCCGGGAGCACTGGTGAATGATCTCCCCCGCGAGAGCGTGGTCGTGGCACCCGGCGATTTCAAGAGCGGCGGCCGCGTGAGGACGCTGGCATGACCGACTTCATCGCACTCTTGAAGCCAACCTTCGGCGACATCCTCAAGCGCGAAGTTTTTCGCGATAACGTACGACTCATTGTGCCGGCGGATGCTGTCAAACCCGTTTTGAAGTCGCTGAAGGAGCAGCACGGCTTCGACATGCTCGTCGACATTGCCGGGATTGATTATCTGGAATATCCCGGCGCGACGGATCGCTATGGCGTCGTGTATGCGATACTCAATATCAAGACCGGCGAGCGATTGTTTGTAAAGACCCATGTGAATGATCCCGAGCCCGCGTTGAAGAGCGTGGTCGATCTCTGGACCGGAGCCGACTGGCTCGAGCGCGAAGTCTACGACATGTATGGTGTCGTGTTTGAGGGCCATCCCGACCTGCGGCGGATCCTCATGCCGGAAGGATGCGAGAGCTTCCCGTTGCGGAAGGATTATCCATTACGAGGATATGGCGAGCGTCACAACTTCCCACTGCTGACCCGGGCGGAAGGTTAACCCCCACAATGCCTGTCGAACTATTAGACCCGAGTATCGAAGCTGGCGCGGACCAGGAGTTTCTCTATACCCTGAACTTCGGCCCGCAGCATCCCGCGACACATACGACACTCAGGTTAATCCTCACGCTTGACGGCGAGACGATCGTCAAAGCCGTGCCCGATATTGGCTATCTGCACTCCGGATTCGAGAAGCTCGGCGAAGATCTCGACTTTAATCAGTATGTGACCATCGTCGACCGGATGAATTATATTTCGCCGGTTGCGAACGAAGTGGCTTGGATGACAGCAGTCGAGAAATTGCTCGATCTCGAAGTGACGCCGCGCTGCAAATACATCCGCGTGATCCTCGCGGAACTGGCCCGCATCAGCGACCACTTGCTCTGCGTCGGCGCGGCGGCTCTCGACCTCGGTGGCCTGACAGCGTTTCTCTACGCCTTCAATGCCCGCGAAGGCATCTACAACATCATTGAGCAAGCCAGCGGGCAGCGATTTCATCCGAGTTTCCTCCGCGTTGGCGGGCTGATGAGCGATGTCACCCCCGAATGGGTGAAGCTGATCCGTGACTTCACCGTGAGCTTCCCCCAAGCCCATGCTGATATCGCGAGACTCCTGAACCGCAACAAGATCTTCCTCGACCGTACCCGCGGCATCGGCATGCTGACCCGCGACGAGGCGATTGCCCGCAGTGTCACCGGGCCACTGGCACGCGCTGCCGGTGTGGTTCGCGATCTCCGCAAAGACGAGCCTTATCTTGCGTATGGCGAACTCGCCAATTCCTTCCAAGTGGCGTGTGCGGCTGAGGGCGACTGTTTGGCCCGCTATCTCGTCCGCATGGAGGAGATGATTCAGTCAATGAACATCATCCAGGCCGCGGTCGAGAACTTGCCCGCGGGCCCGGTGAATATCAATGTCGGCGAGAAATTCACCATTCCCGACAAGCAGAGCACCTACCGCAGCATTGAAGGTCTGATTCAACATTTTGAACTGTTCATGTGGAACCGCCGTTTCGAGACTCCGGTCAACGAAGTGTATGGTGCCAATGAGACAGCCAACGGCGAACTCGGTTTCTATGTGGTGAGCAGCGGCACCGGCGTGCCGTGGCGCTGCCGGACGCGGCCGCCGAGCTTTATCCATTTTGCAGTATTTCCGCATCTGATGGAAGGCCATCAGATCTCTGATGTGCCAGCGATTTTGGGGAGCTTGAATATCATTGCGGCGGAGCTGGATCGATAATAGTTTGTAGCTTGTAGCTGTCAGTTTGAAGAAAGGAGGGCGTATGCAGGATTATCGCAAATTAAAAGTGTGGGAAAAAGCTCATGCCCTCGTTCTGGCGATTTACACACTCACAAAGATGTTTCCCCGCGAGGAAACTTATGGCATCGTGGCTCAACTGCGGCGAACGGCTGTGACCGTCCCGATGAAGATTGCAGAAGCGTGCGGGCAGAGCAACGACCATGATTTCGCCCGGCTGATGAGTGCGGCGATTGGTGCCGAAAAAGAACTCGATTACCTCATGCTGCTCGCACGGGACCTCCACTATATGGATGACGCGGCGTACGACATACACCGGCCGATGGCTGATGAAGTGGCGAAGATGCTCTTCGGCCTGCTGCGAAAAACTTCAAACTAATAACTACCAGCTACGAGCTATTATGTTATCCGAGGACATCAAGAAACGCATCCTGGCCTACATCCCCCGCTACCCGCGGAAGCAGGCGGTCACGCTCCCGGCGTTGCACATCGTGCACGATCACTATCGCACAGTCAGCAATGAGCACATCGTCGAGATCGCGGAAATTCTCGACCTGCATCCGTCGGAAGTCCACGACACCATGACCTTCTATGAGTTCTACAAAGGCGAAGGCCAGAAACTGGGCCAGACGCGGCTGTGGGTCTGCCGCGGGCTGGCATGCATGCTCCGCGGTGCGTACGAGCTCATCGGCCACTGCGAACACAAGCTCGGAGTCGCCTGCGGGCAAACAACGAGCGACGGCAAAATCACACTGGAATTTGCGGAGTGCATCGGAGCCTGCGACGGCGCACCCGCCTGCATGGTCAACGACGAACATGCCATGAATGTCACCACCGACACGGCCGATACTCTGATCGCGAAGCTGAGAAACTGATGGCATTCGAACCGACACTGCTGGCCCGCATCGACAAGGCTCCCGGCCTCGACGGCTACCGCGCTGACGGCGGTTACGACGCATTTGTGCGCACACTCAAAGACAAGCAGCCGGGTGAGATCGTCGATCTGGTGAAAAGCTCCGGGCTGCGCGGTCGCGGCGGAGCGGGCTTCCCCACCGGGCTCAAATGGACCTTCCTGCCCAAGGAGCATCCCGGCCCGATCTATCTCTGCATCAACGCCGACGAAAGTGAACCCTGCACGTTCAATAATCGCATTTTGATGGAGAAGGATCCGCATCAGATTCTCGAAGGGATCATGCTCGCCTGCTATGCGATTCGCAGCGAGTGCGCCTATTTTTATATTCGCTATGAGTATGGCACTTCGTACCGGGCATTGCAGCGTGCCATTGATGAGTGCTATGCCGCGGGGCTGCTGGGTAAAAACATTCAGGGCAGCAAATTCAATCTGGATATCTATCTGCACCGTGGAGCCGGGGCGTATATCTGCGGCGAGGAGACGGGGCTGATCGAATCGCTGGAGGGGAAGCGGGCCTGGCCGCGGATCAAGCCGCCGTTCCCGGCGATCGAGGGAGCCTTCCGCAAACCGACCATTGTGAACAATGTCGAGACGCTTGCCTGTGTGACGCACATCACGCGCCGCGGGGTCGACTGGTTCTAGAGCATGGGCGTGCCGCCCGACCCCAAGAACCCGCGCGATGCCGGCAGCTACGGGCCGAAGCTCTACACCATCGCCGGGCATGTGAACGAGCCGAAGTGCCTCGAACTGCCGATGGGCGTGACCATGCGGGAGCTTGTGGACACGCACGGCGGTGGTGTCTGGAAGGGCCGCAAAGCCAAAAGCGCGAACCCCGGCGGGCTCAGCATGGGCTTCGTCGACGTCAACGCCAAGCTCAAGGACAGCGACCTCACAGAATATGACATCCCGCTCGATTTCAACGGGCCCGGCAAGGTCGGATGTCTTGGCCTGGGCACTGCTGCGGTAACCGTCGTCGACGATCAGACCTCGATGACCGACGTGCTGCACAATGTCTGTCAGTTTTTCAGTCACGAAAGCTGCGGCCAATGCACCCCCTGCCGCGAGGGAACGGGCTGGATGCTGAAGATCACGGATCGTCTGCGGCGCGGGCTGGGCCGTCGCGATGACCTGGATGTGCTGGTGGATGTCGCGGACCGCATCGGAATCATTCCGGGCACGACGATCTGCGGATTGTCGGACGGTGCCGGGTGGCCGGTGAAGACGATTGTCCGCAAGTTCCGCAATGAATTGGAAGCGAGCATCAAGAGCGGTACAAAGAGCCCGTACGCCAAGCTGCCCATGGCCGCGGCGCACTGATCCCTCCCTGAGGAATTTGCCATGCGTATTCTCACGATCTTTGTGCTGGCCCTCGTGGCTGGCGGCGGCTGCAAGAAGATCAGCTCCTCGTCCGCTGCGGTCCAGACGGGCGGCCCGGCCTCCACGGAGCGGTCCGGCGGTGGCGGTGGTGCGGTCTCCGCGGTCCGCGGAGCAGTCCAGCGAAAAGCGGTCAACGCCAACGACATGAAGCAGATTCACCTCTTCATCGACACGGCATCGGGCGCAAGCGGAAGAATGCCGAAGACCTCGGACATCACTGCAGCCCTGCAGAAGGAAGCCCCGGCTTTGGCCGCACTGATCGCCGACGGAACCATCGTGCTGACGGGTGCGAGCCAGCGCTCCGACATTTGGGCATACGAAGCCAAGGCCCTCGAATCCCGCGGCTGGACCTGCTCGAGCGGCGGAGTGGAAATGATGGACAAGGACGCACTCAAGAACCGCCTGGGCCAGTAACGGGGAGTCTGATGCCGACGGTCTATGTCAATGATGTGCCAGTGGAGATCGGCAGCGCCAAGCTGAACTGCGTGCAGGCCGCCGAACGCGCCCGCATCCACGTGCCGCACTATTGCTACCACGAAGCCCTCTCCGTGGTGGCATCGTGCCGGATGTGCCTGGTCGAGCTTGGTGAGTTGAAAGACGGTAAAGTCGTCATGCAGCCGAAGGTCTTCCCCGGCTGCCAGACACCGGTCAAAGACGGCACGGTCATCGTAACCGGCGACTACGCGAAGAAACACCCGAGTGTCAAGCCGCTGCCGTACGACGAGAAGTACACACCCGGCGAGCGGGCGAACAAATCGCAGGCTGACACGCTCGAAGGGTTGCTGCTCAATCACCCGCTGGATTGCCCCGTCTGCGACAAAGCCGGCGAATGCAAGCTGCAGGACTACAGCTACGCCTACGGCCGCAGTGAAAGCCGGATGATCGACGAGAAGAACACGCCCCCGAACAAGCCCGAGCTATCGAGCAAGATCACGCTCTTCACCGACCGCTGCATCATGTGCAGCCGCTGCGTGCGGTTCACCCGCGAGATCAGCGGCACGAGCGAGTTGCAGATCGTCGGTCGCGGGCACCACGAGCAGATCGACGTCTTCCCCGGGCGACCGCTCGAAAACAAGCTCGCGGGCAATGTCGTCGATCTCTGCCCCGTCGGCGCGCTCGGCTCCAAAGACTTCCTCTACACGCAGCGCGTCTGGTATCTGAAGACCACCGACAGCGTCTGCCCCGGCTGCAGCTCCGGCTGCAGCGTGCACGTCGACGCGAACAAAGACATCGTCTATCGGCTGCGGGCTCGCGAAAACCTCGAAGCTCAGGGCCACTTCATCTGCGACGAAGGCCGCTACGGCTACCACTACGCGAATTCCTCCGAGCGGATCACGCGACCGCTCGCCGCGGGTCAGGCCGCACCGTGGAATGTCATCGCCAGCAAGCTCCGCCATGCCGTCTCCGAAGCGGTGCTGCTCAGCCCGCGGCGGGTCGTGGTGTCGCTCTCGCCGTTCCTGGCGGTCGAGGAAGCATTCGCCCTCGGCAGCGCGTTCAAGGGCCTGTCGGAGAGCGTGCGACTGGTGCTGGGGCCGGTGCCGGTCGTCGGCGAGGACGATCACTATCCGAAGGATGTGAAGGGTCACGCCATCGAGCCGCGGACGTTCACGATCCGCGCCGAAAAATGCCCCAACCGCCACGGCGTCGAAGCCGTGCTGATGCACCTGCAGGGCGAGGTGATTCCGCTCTCGGCGGTCGAACACGAAACCGATCTCGCCGCGGTCTGGTTCGCGGGCGGGTATCCGCTGCCGGTGGAGAGTGCTGTGAAGACGCCGCTCCTGATCGTGCAGGACCTGCTGCCATCGGCTCTGAGTGCGCGGGCGAACTTCGTACTCCCGGGCACCACAGCCTTCGAGAAAGCGGGCACGTTCGTCAATCACAGCGGCTTGGCCCAGACCTTTGCTCGCAGCGTGCGGCCTCCCGCGGAAGCACGCAGCGAACTGCAACTGGCCTGGGATCTGGCCAAGCGGCCGGGCCTCGCCAGTGCCGCGATGATCCGCAAAGAGTTGGCGGAGGCCATGCCGGACTTTGCTGCACTGGCCAATGCCGAACCCGCTAAGCCCGGCCAGCGATTGGAATTGCAAACTCTCTAGCGTTGGCAACAGGACACACATGCCTGCATTCGATTTCTGGATGACCGCACTTGTCATCGTCGCCGTCGTGGCGGTGGTGCTGGGCACGGTCGCGTACCTGATCCTCGCCGAACGCAAGGTCGCCGCCTGGGTGCAGGATCGTCGCGGGCCGAACCGCGTCGGGCCCTGGGGCCTGCTGCAGCCGATCGTCGATGGCGGTAAGATGTTTCTCAAAGAGGAAATGATCCCGTCGCACGTGGACCGGATCTTCTTCCTGTTGGCACCCATGGTCGCGTTTGGAACGGCGATGTGCGCGATTGCGGTCGTGCCGTTCGGCAGCACCGTGCCTCCGCCTGCCCCAGCCGCGACGTTCGCTGAATTCGATCAGTCGCAGCAGCAGTATCGCGAGGCGTTCAACTTCGTGATCGCTCCCGGGCTCGATATCGGCTTGCTGTATGTGTTTGCAATTGGTTCGCTCGCTGTGTATGGCGTCATCCTTGCAGGCTGGAGCGCCAATAATAAATACTCACTGCTGGGCTCGCTCCGCTCCTCGGCACAAATCATCAGCTATGAGATTCCGCTCGGCATGAGCATCGTCGGAGTCTTATTGTTTTCCGGCTCGCTGAACCTGGAGACAATCATCAGTGCTCAGGCCGGTACCCATTGGAATGTTTTCTACCAGCCGCTGGCATTTTTATTATTCATGGTCAGTGTCTTCGCGGAATGCAATCGCCTGCCGTTTGACTTGCCCGAGTCCGAGCAGGAACTCGTCGGTGGCTACCACACCGAATATTCTTCGCTCAAGCTCGGCATGCTCCTGCTCGCCGAGTACGCCCACATGATCACCACCAGCTTTCTCATGAGCGTCGTCTTCCTCGGCGGCTGGGCTCTGTTCGGCGTCGAAAACCTCGTCACCGAAGGCTGGGGGGCCTATCTCCTCAAGCTCGTCATCCTCGGCGGCAAGATGTTCGCCTTCATCTTCGTCTTCCTCATGGTCCGTTGGACCATCCCGCGATTCCGCTTCGATCAACTGATGAGCCTGGCGTGGAAGGTGATGATTCCACTCGCGACCCTGCATCTCCTCGGCTGCATCGTCGTCAAACAAATGAACGGCTCGCCCTGGATTATTACCATTATCTCTTTGACGTTGTTTATCATGGCCGGGCTCTGGGGCGCGATCACCGGTGGCAACGTGACTGCACCGCGCCGCAAGGTCGCTCCGCAACCGGTGGGATTACAGGCGGGCGTGACGTATGCGAGCCGTTGACTTGAAAGACAACGATGCAGGAAGATGTATGCAAATGTCATCTGGGATTTAACTTCTTCGTTCTTCCTGCTACCTTTTCCTAGTTTTTCTTGCGAGTGAGTCTGAGATATGCCAATTGCAGACGCCGACGTGAAATGGATCAAGCCGCCGAAGCTCGGGCTGCTGGGAAATCTCTATATCCCCGCCATTATGGACGGCTTGGCCACAACGTTCGGGCACATGTTCAAGACCCCGTTGACGGAGTCGTACCCCGAGCAAGAGCCGACGCTCCCACCGAACTACCGCGGCGTGCACCGATTGAATCGCGACAGCGAGGGCCGCACCAAGTGCGTGGCCTGCTACATGTGCGCGACCGCCTGCCCCGCTCACTGCATCGACATCGTCGCCGCCCCGGCTCCCGCCGAGTGGACCGACCGCGAAAAATATCCCGAGACGTTCGTCATCGACGAGCTTCGCTGCATCTACTGCGGCATGTGCGAGGAAGCCTGCCCCGTCGATGCGATCGAGCTCACCAGCCTCTACGACCTCACTGGCCTCAGTCGCGAGCAGATGATCTTCGATAAGGAACAACTGCTCAGCGTCTTCGATCAGACCACCAAAGCCGGGACCGACCCCGTGCGCACGCGGGCGGGTGCCCTGGGGCCAGCCTCAGAACCAACGTAAATCTAAAATAACCACAGAGGCACAGTGGACGCAGAGGAGTCACAGAGAAGAAGAATCGAAAGCAGTGCAAAAACAAGCCTTGGACAAGCCGAAAGGTATCGAGAATGCTTTCCTCTGTGCCCTCTGTGCCTCTGTGGTTATCTTTGCTCTTCCTTTCTCTATAACTCGACTTTGTGAAAACATTCACGAGCCCCCGATGATGCTGTTTGCCGCTGCAATTCCGACTGCGACGCCACTAATAGTGGCGGTGGCACTGGGTGCGCTCGGCGTGTGGCTTCTGCTGCCCAAGCCGCGGCATCGCATGATCGCGTTCGGTACGTTCACCTGCCTCGCGGCCGCCGTCGTCTTCATTGTCTGGCTCGCCAATCGCTTCGGACCGGTCGCCGTCGACACCGTCGAACGGATCCTCTTCTGGCTCTTCGCGGGCGGGGCGACGCTCTTCGCGGGTGTGTTCCTCACACAGCGAAATCCCGCCCGCGGTGCCATCGCGTTTGCGTTTGTGATCGTCAGCGTCTGCGGACTCTTCCTGCTGCTCGCGGCTCCCTTCCTCATGGCTGCGACGATCATCGTCTACGCTGGTGCGATTGTGGTCACGTTCCTGTTCGTGCTGATGCTCTCGCAAACGCGACTGGCGTCCGATGAAAACGACCGCAGCCGCGAACCGATGCTGGGTTCGCTCGCGGGGTTCTGTTTTCTGGGGCTCGTGCTCTTTGCGCTGCTCACCAGCAGCCCGGCAGGTTCGGCACACGAAGGTCAGTACCCGCTGCCCGCGCGTCCGATGCTCCCGACAGAACGCGCCTCACTCGGCAACGTCGCACACCTGCTGACTGACACCGACGGGTTAAACGACCGCGATGCCCTGCGGCGGGCGATCGGTCCCATGCGGGACGCGCTGGCGGGAGTCGTCGGCAGCCCCGACGCGACTCCGGATGGAACGAATATCACCACCCGCCTCGAAGTGATCACTGATCCCCAGACTGCTGCACTGCGTCAGCAAGCGGAGCGACTGCGTGAATCGTCGCGGCGTACCTTCGATAGGGCTGAGAACCGACTGCTGAAAGCCACGGTGACGCCGGACGATCTCGGCAAGGTGCGCGCGGATTTGCGCAGGCTCGCTGATGAAGTGCGGCTGCTCGCCGCTCATGGGGAACTGCCAGCCCGCAACGTCGCCAACCTCGGCTACACGCTCTACAGCGACTACATCCTCGCGGTCGAACTCGTCGGCACCATCCTGCTGGTGGCCACGATCGGTGCGGTGCGGATCGCCGCCCGCCGGGAGGACGCATGATCTCCCTCTGGCACTATCTCGCCATCGCGGCGATGCTGTTCGCTCTCGGGCTCGTGGGCTTTCTCACCCGCCGCAATCTGATCACGATGTTCCTCAGTGCCGAACTGATGCTGCAGGGCGTGGTGCTGAATCTGCTGGCGTTCGCCCGGTTTCATGCGGATATGAATGGACAGGCGTTCGCACTCTTCGTGCTCACTGTGGCTGCCTGTGAAGCCGCCATCGCCATGGCACTCTTCATTAGTCTCTATCGCACACGGCGGACGCTCGATGCCAGCGACTGGCAGAGCCTGCGCGAGATGGGCGTCGCGGCGACGACCGACACTGAGCCGCTGCCGCCGAAAGTGACAGTGACTCCCGATCCCACACTGCCGATGGCCGGCGGCATTCCCACACGAGCAGAGGAGCCTGCCCGTGTCTGACGGCTTGGCCTTCCTGCCGCTGCTGCTGCCGCTCGCTGCGGTGCTGATCACGCCGCTCTTCGGCGTGCTCAAGCTGCACAAATACGCGCACGTCCCCGCCCTCGTCGGCTTCGGGTCCGCGGCCATCGTGGCACTCATGATGCTCTGGCTCACCGCCAATTCCTCGGCCCCGCATCCGACCTACAGCACCAGCACGATCACCTGGTTTTCCGCCGGGCTGGTCAGTGCAGAGTTTTCGTTCACCATTGATCCGCTCGCCTGCGTCATGCTTTCCACCGTCACGTTCATCGCGACCTGGATCGTGATGTTCAGTGCCGGCTACATGGACGGCGACGCTGGCTACGTCCGCTTTTTCACCGTGATGAGCCTGTTCGTCTTCAGTATGTGCCTGCTGGTGCTGGCGAACAATTTCCTGCTGCTGGTGGCGGGTTGGGAAGGCGTCGGCCTCTGCAGCTATCTGCTGGTGGGCTACTACTACGCCAAACCAAGTGCGGCCGCGGCGGCGCGGAAGGCATTCCTCGTCACGCGCCTCGGCGACGCCGGGATGCTGCTCGGCATCTTCCTGCTCTGGACCGCGGGCGGCTACCACCTCAGCTTCGATGCCCTCTTCGAGCACTTGCGAGACCATCCGCCGCCTGCGGGGACGATGACCGCAGCCTGCCTGCTGCTAGTCTGCGGCGCGGTCGGCAAGAGTGCCCAACTGCCGCTCTACGTCTGGCTGCCCGACGCGATGGAAGGCCCGACTCCCGTGAGTGCGCTGATACATGCCGCCACGATGGTGACTGCCGGCGTCTATCTGCTCGCCCGCTGTGCGCCGATCTTCGTGATGTCGCCGACGGCGCAGATCGTTGTCAGCCTCATCGGCGGTCTGACCGCGACACTGGCCGCGTTCATCGCCCTGACACAGAACGACCTCAAGCGTGTCCTCGCCTATAGCACGGTCAGCCAGCTCGGCTACATGTTCATGGCTCTCGGCTGTTCCGGCGCGATCACGCCTGCGATTGCGGTCGCGGCGGCGATCTTTCACCTGTTCACTCACGCGTTCTTTAAAGCCCTGCTCTTCCTGTCGAGTGGCAGTGTGATGCATGCGATGGGCGGCGTGATCGACATGCGGAAGTTCGGCGGGCTTCGCCGGATCATGCCGATCACGCACATCGGCTTTTTATGCGGAGCCGTGGCCCTGGCCGGGTTGCCGGTCTTCAGCGGATTCTGGAGCAAGGATCAGATTCTCGATTCGCTCTTCGAGGCAACCGAGACGGGCCCGCAATACTCCTCGCTCTACGGCCTTGTCTTTCTGCTCGGCATGCTCACGGTGCTGCTCACGGCGTTCTACACGTTCCGCGCGTACTTTCTCACCTTCTGGGGCGAAACGCATGTGCCCCCGGAAGCGGAGCATCACGCTCACGAGTCGCCCAGCGTGATGACGGTGCCACTGATGGTACTGTCGTTTGGTGCCGTGTTCGGCGGGCTGATCGTCGATCCGCTGACCGGCGGAGCATTCAGCCACTTCCTGAGCCGCACGCCCGGGTTGGAGGAGGCGAACTCGATCTTCTCCCAGCAAACGCACCTGCAGGTCGTGGAGCATCCCCACTTCAACATCTGGCTTGCTGGTGCGGGGATCGTGCTGGCGTTCAGTGGTGTGGCGGCGGCGTGGCTGCTCTATCGTCGCGGGACGGAGCCCGCGGTGCCGCGCGAACTCGTCGGGCTGCACGGACTCTCGCAAAACAAAGTTTACGTCGATGAGATCTATACGGGCACGATCGTGAAGCCCGCCGAGATCCTCGCCACGGGCTCGCGG
>JBGSSZ010000122.1:0-3569 GCA_041736785.1 Limnoglobus sp. | reverse complement strand
TATTCCGGGTCGCACCGAAAAAGACCGTTTTGTACGGCACTTGGGCTCAATGAACAGGTATGACAGGCTGATCGGAGAAATCGCAATGCGGAAACGTTTTGATGCATTGGCAGCGAGCCACGGTGCCGCATCACTGGGCTTGGTTGCACTGTTCGCAATCGCAGGCTTACTTGTGCTAGCCGAACCGACGGACCCCACGATGTCTATCGGCTGGGCACTGCTTATAATCGCAGCCATCTATCTTGTTTCGATGACGGCCATAGGAAAACTCGCTCGCAGCGGAGGATTCCTCGATCGCCGTTTCAATTGTCGTGCCGGCAGTCATGGCGCGGCTGGTTTCTGCATCGCCGGCATATTTGCGTGTTCAGGTGTTCTCACGCTTAGCGACTTGTGGAGAAGCTCTGCGGCGATCGGTTTGTCTCTGCTCACCGTTAGTTTCGGTTGTGCGGTCGGAATGGCGTCCTGGGGCCTGATCTGTGGTTCGTCTGTCGATGATAAGAAGTCACAACTCCTCGCGTAGGTTAGTTCGTCCGGCAACGAGCCAAAATGCCAAGGGTATTTGGCAGTCACCATCGAGCTATCTCTTCCGCTTCCACGATGGTCCCGGAGAGCTGATCGAAATCCAGACGAATCGAGTGAAACATTGTCGACGCGGACGGTATCGCAGGAATACGTGACAAGCCGCACTGGGTGGGCCATACAGTATAGTGGTGCCAGCCGCATCGGGTGAGGTGGTCGGGTTGCGCCAGATAATTACATAGTCGGTGATGCCTGTGGTTGTGTGTGGGGTGAAGATGAAGATATTGATCATTCTCGGACATCCGAATCCTGGCAGCCTAAACCATGCCATCGCTCATGCCGTGCGCGATGACCTGTTGGAAAGCGGGCACGACGTCATGTTCCATGACCTCTGCGCAGAAGGCTTCGACCCTCTTCTTCTTGCCCAAGAGATTCCGGAGACGGGCGAGATCGACCCGCAGGTGCAGGTGCACTGCGACGAACTTTGTTCCGCAGACGGGATCGTCATTGTGCACCCGAACTGGTGGGGCCAGCCCCCGGCTGTCTTGAAGGGCTGGATTGATCGCGTGTTCCGTCCCGGCGTTGCTTACCGATTCGATGAAGGCGACAGTGGGGAGGGCATTCCGATCGGCCTGCTCCGTGCAGGTGCGGCGATCGTCCTGAACACGTCGAACACGGCAGAAGCGCGAGAACAAAGCGTGTTCGGCGATCCCTTGGAAGTTCTCTGGCGGCGATGCATCTTTGATCTTTGCGGTGTTCGAACAGTGCACCGCAGGACGTTTGCCGTGGTAGTGATGAGCACCCGGGAGCAGCGTCTGGGTTGGATTGAGGAAGCGAAAACACTTTGCCGGCGGACGTTTGGATAACCTGTCCCGCGGCTGGTTGACATGTAGGCCGGCGTGATGCTCCTCTTTTTCGCTGTTGAAGAAAGCGGCCTCCATGCCGCACTCGCCCATTATGTTCAATCTCAGTACGCTGGGAGCAATACTCTCCGCCGGGCATCCTCGTCATCCCAATCGAACATGAGCGGCTCGCGATCCCGCTCGTAGGGCTTGACGGTCAGGGGAACAAAGCCCAGGGAGGTAACAGTACGCAGTGATTCACCGGTGGCCCGGGCGACTTCACGGTCGAGCTCAGATTGGGTCATAACACATTCCTTTCAGTGGACAGTTGTTGACAAGAAATACCGATGGCCCAAACCGTGTGGCGTGGGCCTGAGTGAAATTGAGGTGTAGGTGCGAGATCCAGCCGGCCCGCACCCCAGCAGCGAAAAGCGGCCCGCAGACGCGCGCTCCGGTGCCTGGAGGGCCAGGGAGCCGAAAAGCCCAGCACGGCTGTTAGCGGGCTGTTATTGGGAATCCTACTCCGTGGGGATCGGTAGCGTTGTTCGCACCGCCAGCCAGCCAATGCAACTCCAGCCAGGCTCGTTCGGCCGCTAACGCATCGCTGCGCAGGATAAACGGGCCCAGCATCGGTCCACCCACCGGAGACAGATCGGCAGACCAGTGCCCAGCCGCATCCGGCTCGACATGCGAACCGCGAGATATCAACGGCGGGCCCAGCGCCGACAAGTTGATGGTTTCGTCGTACACGCAACGCACAACCCCGGCCGGAGTGATCACAAGATGCATAGCAGCCCTCCGTGATGGGTTAACGGGGTCGCCGCAGAATGTTGCGACGCGGGCGATCTACCAATAATGTGTCTAGCGCTCCCTGCACCCGGGAGAGCTCTTGCACCACGGACTGCCGCAGGCCCTGGCTGTCCCGCAATAACTGCGGCTCGACATTACGCACGACGTTCTGGCACTGGTCCACGAGTTGGTCCAGTTGCTCGTTGCTGCGGATGTTCAGCCGCCGGAACCGCTGAAAGAACTCAGTCAAGTTCGTGATCGTGCTGTCCCGGAAGATTTTGGATTTGCCGTCCACCCGGCCGCTCAGACGCTCGGTCAAGTGGCTCACCAGCTGGGATAACTCTTCGGTGAAGGCTTGCTCGGCCAGTTACACGGCCTCATCAAACCGCTGCCGCAGGCGTTGGCATTCCTGTTCGTAGATTTCCGGATGCAGTTGCCGCAGATAGTCCGGCGGCTCGACGCTGGGGAAATCCCAAGCCACGTGAAACAGGCCCTCCAGTGTGGGTGGATAGTCCGAGGGATTGTAGAGACTCCCCAACCGGTCCCGGGCGGCGCTGGTGAGATCTGCGTAGTGCTCATTGAGCTGGCGGACGGCTTCACTGAGCTCGCCACGCAACTCTTCCATGTGCGCATTGAACGTATCGACGCGGTCCTGGCGGATCAAGCGGATCCCCGGTTCCGGGTACGGCAGCGACATGCCTTTCGTATAACCCAGAATCCGACTGCGGACAGCCGTCACGGCCTTGAAAGCCGGATGCTGGGTATCGAGCAATTTCTTGCCAGCTGAAAGATACTGCCGTTGGGCTCCAAACGCATCAGCTGCCTGGGCGGTTTGGTCGGCGCTGAGCGATTTGCGCACGCCCAGCCAGGTGAAATTCAAACGCACAGCGGCTGATAACGCACGTAACCGCTGAGCGGCCCGAGCCTCGGAACCGGTGTCGTGTGCAGACAGAGGCGTAATCATACTCATGGGCCAAGATCCTTGTGAGAGGGGGGAAACAACGAAGACAGAGTCGAGAGTGATCGTGGGTCTAATTGGCAGACGGGTCCCGCGCAACACGTCGGCGCGATGTGGCAGATTTGCCGGGACGCTGGTAGATCCCCGGACAGTCAGCATCAAGACACCGGCTGCTGGCCCAGTCGCGCAGTCGTTCGACGGACTCGCTGGCCGTCACAGCGACCGGTACCACATTCTGAGCAGCCTCAACCAACGGCACATCCAGCAGTGCCGCGAGTCGACAACAGGACCGGATCTCGGCCCCCGTCCACTGCTCGGTCTTGGGCTTGGGTTGTCCCGGATCCAGCTCAAAGGCGGTCAGCCAGATATCCCAGATGCGGGCTTTCTGCGTGGCCCCGGGGAGATCGAGGAAGAAGACGCCATCAAACCTCTCCGCCCGTGCGAATTCGGGTGGCAGTTTG
>JBGSSZ010000106.1:0-1793 GCA_041736785.1 Limnoglobus sp. | reverse complement strand
TCGCGGGCGGCGAGCGGGCAGCGGTGGAACACGTCATGCCGCTCCTCAAGCGGCTCGGCCGGCGCATCCTGCACACCGGCCCGCTCGGGTCCGCCTCGAAGCTCAAGGTGATGACGAACTACCTTGCGACGGCGAACCTGCTGACGCTTTGCGAGGCGCTCGCGACAATGAAGGCCGCAGGCCTCGACCTCGCCACCACCTACGAGGCGATCCGCATCAGCTCCGGCTCCTCCTTCGTGCACGAAACCGAGAGCCAGCTGATCCTCTCCGGCTCGCGGGACGTGAGTTTCACGATGAACCTCGTGCAGAAGGACATCAGGCTGTTCCAGAAGCTCGCGGACACGCACGGCGTGCCGCTGGAGCTTTCGCCGCTCGTCATTGCGATCATGGCCGACGGGCAGCGCCGCTATGGCGAGCACGCGCAGTCCGACCGCATCGTCGAGCGGCTGGAGGAGGCGACGGGGTTGACGATCCGCGCCGAGGGCTTCCCGATGGCGCTGGTCGACGAGGAGCCGGAGGAAGAGGGCTACGAAATTGTCCGCCCGCGGCCCGACGCGCGTTAGGGGCACTCAGTGGACGCCTGCGGCCTCATATCAAAAGAATCCCTTCTATAAGAGCTTTTTTTGCAGGCCCAACGAACTTTCTGATGCGGTTTCCGTTTGATTTGGCTCGCCTCAAACGCATCAGTACCGACCTCAAAGCCATCGACACCGTCATTGCGGAGCTGATTGCTGCGGACGAAACGCTCTCCGCGCAACACCCCATTCTTCTCAGCATTCCAGGCATCTCAACCGTCACCGCCGCCGCCCTGATGGCGCAGATGCCCGAACTGGGCGCACTCGACCAGCGAGCGGCAGCCAGTCTTGCAGGTCTGGCCCCAATGACGCGCCAGTCGGGACAATTGCGTGGCGAGGCCTTCATCCAGGGTGGGCGAGCCCTCGTGCGCGATGCGCTCTATGCGGTTCAACCCTTACCTGAAGGCGTGCAAGACCGACTCGTTGCGGCTGGAAAAACGCCGAAGGTCGCCATTGTCGCCGTCATGCGCAAGCTCCTCGTCTTCGCAAACGCATTGCTTCGCGATCAGCGGAAATGGACGCCAACGCTGGCTTGATGACCAACGCGGACACTCTATCCGCAGGCTCCGGTGTAACCGCAACTCGTGCAGAATTCGCAGCCGTCGCGCTTGACCAGCGTCGCGTGGCCGCAGTCTGGACAGGTCTTGCCCGGCTGCGCGCGTGCGCCGCCAATTCCGGGGGCCGGCGCGTCGGACCACAAAACCGGCCCCCCTGAGGCGGGGTAACCGGCGGCGTCAAGAATGCCGAGCATCGTGTAGCGATGGATCAGCAGGCGCGCGACATAGGCGATAGTCGAGGGCTGGACCGCCTGTTTCTCCGAGCCCGGGGCACGGGCGAAGAAGTCGCCCTGGGCTTCGGGAAGGTCCTTGAGTCCCCGCAACTTCTTGCCGATCCACGCCGCGTCGATCACCCGCATGTCGAGGCTCAGCGACTTGGTGAGGCCGTTGAACTCCAGCGGATAGGCGCCCGACAACCAGACGCTGAAGGGTCGTTTCGCGCCATCGGGCATGACGCACTCCTTGACGAACATCGCGAAGTCGTCGCCGGTGCCCGGATTTAGAATGTCGACTGTCCAGCTCAGCGTGCCGTCGACCCCGGACTTGGGTTCCTTTCGCGAGAACATCGCGTCGACAAGCGGCGTCGCCCCGCCGGGGCCGTCGAAAACGCCCAGCTGCTCGCATCGCCAGCGCACCACCTGGGCGAAGGCGCTGACCGTGC
>JBGSSZ010000088.1:0-7415 GCA_041736785.1 Limnoglobus sp. | reverse complement strand
CGGACGGATCCATCCGCCATCAAGACATGGACACCACCCTGATGTTCGCTGTTGGCGGCGAATGCGGCGACGCTGAACAACTGGCCGACGCCGTAGGGGCTGTCGCTCGGCGCGTTCTGCGCGTTTGGCGATAGCTGCATCGCGATGCCGCCGTGCTGTTCCGCGACAAGCTCCACGATCTCCCCGCTGCGGCCCAGCAGTTCGAGCGTGCCGGCGACATCGACGAAGCGGTGCGGATTTATGAACGGCTCAATGACTTCGAGCGGGCCGCCGAACTGCTGCGCCGCGTCGGAGATGAGGATCGTGCCACCGACTATTTCCTGCGGGCGGCTCAGACGCACGCCGAAGCGGGTCACTGGGTTGCGGCCGGGGACCTGGTGCGGACCAAGATCGGTCGCCGCGATCTCGCAAGGAAGTACTACCGCCACGGCTGGGATGTGAATGGCTCCGAAGCTGTCCTCTGCGGGCAGCGGCTGATCGACGAGCACGTCCTCGCCGAGGAGTGGGACGACATCCGGCGGCTTTCCATCGAGGCCGATACGAGCCGCTTTCCACCGCCGCGTTCCACCGATGCTGGACACTTCTTCAACTACGTCCTCAGTCTCGGCGAACTTGTGCCCGCCGTTCACGCGGACAGTTATCGCGACTCGGCCCGCGCTGTGTTCGCGAGCCATCTCCGCGCCTCGCCGAAAGGCCCGCACCTCGCAGGGCAACTGTTCGGCAATGGCAACCCCTGGCCGCCGGAGGTCGTTCGCGATGCGATCTTCGCGACTCGCCGCACTGCGGATCATACAGTCGCTGTCCCCGAACCCCCGGTCTTCGTCAACGAAGGCACCGTCGTCGCCGTGGTCATGGCTTCCACCTCGCGCGATCTGATCATCGCGACTACGACGACAGTAAAATGCTGGCGTGCGGCGGATGGCCAGGTGCAAACAGTTCTGCCCATTGGCAAGCGACGCCGCGTCCTCGGCCTGGCAACCGACAAACACGCGACCGCCGTCTGCGTGCTCTACGGCGAAGGACCGGACCTGTATCTGCGCTGGATCAGCCTCGGTCACAATGGGCATTTTCAGCAGGAAGGCCAGATCAAATATGAGAACGTTCCCGGCAGCGGAAGCACCTGGTATTTGAAGCCAACCATCAACAGTTGGTCCGACGTAGAGTCGATCGGAGTCGTCACGCTGGTCAATCCCTACGGATGTTATTCGTACCGCGGCACGTCACTCAACGCCTGCAAACCACCATTTGCCGGCAAGAAGGACCTCACGTATCTGCTCGCGGAGGACCGGCACGGCGGCCTCTGGATCTGGGACCAAATTGACCTGCGCTTCGTTTCGGCAACCCACACCGAAAGCGAGTTGATCCGTCCACCGTGGACTCCCGCTGTTCCCCCGGGAAGTTGCCTGACCGTGCCAACGGTGGACCTCATCTGTGGGGATCGTCATCTCGAAATTGTCGGCGTCGATTCCGATGGTGTCTTGCACTGGGCCAAAGTCATCGCCAAGCAGGAGGACCTGAACCTGAAGCACCACTGCGGATCGCGGTTGGACGACTACTCGGCAGCATGCCTGCTCGGACCAAACCACATTGCCGCCGCGACGACGAAAGGTGAAATCGTCTGGCTAAACGCAGCTAACGATGGACTCACGGCCCACAAACGGAAGACCACTCTTTCCGAGGACTCGCCCGTGGTCGCCTTGTCAGCGCTGTCGCAGCAAGTCATTGCCGTGCTGGCCAACGGTGCGGTCCGCCGCATCAAGACGCCCTGAGCAAGTGCAGGCTCAGCGGCGACGTTCCACCGGCGTCGTTCATGCCCAGTTCGACCGACACCACCGTCGGCTTCCACGCTGCGACGCCGTAGTCGAACCGCGCCAACGTGCTCGGGATGGTGTGCCCGCCGACGCCACTGTTGCGGAACGCAAACGTCAGCTCGAGTGCAGGTGCTGGGCGGTGATGCTATCCCCGGACATGACCCAAACATCGCTGTCCTTGAGCGGAAAGGCGATCTGTTCGGCAGCGGCGAGCGGGACTGCCAGGAAGAGCGACGGCAATAGCGAGAGCAAAAGGTGGCGGAACATGGCGAACTCCGAGTTGTCGAGGAAGGGGATGCGGGACAGCTATGGGACAGTTATGGGACAGTTATCTTGTCTGATCCTCTACAACTTTCGGATTTGAAGTCGTTGCGGTCCCGTTGACAAGTACTATGACATGATTCTCACGCGCGTCCTCCCTGCGCGGCTTCACGTTTGCTTTTTGGCTTCCCTGGCAGTCGTCGCGGCGGAGCCCATCACTGCCTTCAAAAATGCAACGATCCCTAAGGCGAACTGGCTGGCAATTATTCCGGTGTCGCTGACGCTCGTCGACAGCCCCGGCGGCGCTTAGCGGTGCTGGAGAAAGCCGGCGTGCTCGTGAGCATCGACGCCTATGACCTTCTTACGGAAAGCCGGTTCATCCTCGGCACCAGCGCGATCGCCCTCAGCGGCGGCATGAGCAAGGCCGCGGCGTTGAACGCGCTGACCTACAATCCGGCAAATCAGATGCATCTCCATCATCGTCCTGGTAGCCTACTGCCTCGGAGCAAACCAAGACTATTCACTCCAGCTGTAACCTGCTATTTTGATCGGCATGAGAAGCAACGGATCTGCTTTGGCCCTGGAAGCACGGCGGCGGCTGGCGGTACAAAGGGTTTTGAGCGGCCAAACCCAGGCCGCAGTTGCCAAGGTTCTGGGCGTCCACACGGTCACAGTGGCCAAGTGGATGGCTCGCCATCGTGCCGACGGTGATGCCGGTCTGACTCGCAAACCCACGCCGGGACGGCCCTCGTTTCTGACCGACGTGCAGGAGCAACAGGTCCTGCACTGGTTGACGGAGAAGGCCACCGCCCACGGGTTTCGCACCGATCTCTGGACGGCGAGCCTGGCTGCGGAAGCGGGGCTACAGTCCGCAGAAGCCCCGTCGCCGGGCCAAGCAGAAGCAGCAGCCGGTCATCGATGCGTGGGTGGCCGAGGACTGGCCGCGCATCCAAAAAAAGTCGCCGAGGCCAAAGCCCATCTCGTCCTGATCGACGAGACCGGCTTGTTTCTCAATCCCCTCGTGAAGCGGTCGTGGGCCAAGATCGGTCAGACGCCCGTGATTGCGGCCGACGGGGGTCATCGGGACAAAGTGTCGGTAATCGGGGCACTGAGTGTTTCGCCGACCAGCCACCGTCTCGGCTTCTATTTCGCCACCGAGCCCGATGGCTTCTTCACCACCGACAAGGTCATCGAGTTCCTGAAGGATCTGCTGAAGCACCTGCGGGGCCCGGTCACCGTGGTGTGGGATCGGGGCAACAACCACAAAGGCCCGTTGATGCGGGAGTTCCTGAAGTCGGCCCCTCGGTTGCACCTGGAAATGCTGCCGCCGTGGGCTCCGGAACTGAATCCGGTGGAACCGGTCTGGTCGTGGCTGAAGCACGGCGAGTTGGCCAATTACGTCCCGGACGATACCGACATGCTCGATCATGAGATCCTGGATCGGCTGATCAGCTTGAAGTTCGATCCCGAACTCCTGCGGGCATTATGGAACCGCTCCGACCTGCCGCGTGAAGGTGGTGCGGTGCACGCGGGCCAGGGCCGGGAACTCCGCGGCATGGTAGCGGCGGAAGTGGAGGAAGAGCGTCTTATCGTGATCGAGGCCGAGGAACTCGCCGACAAGCTCGATGGCGAGGACTTCGGGATCGGAGAGTGTGGTGGTTTGGCGTCCTCGACGCCGCAGGGGATGTTTGACGATCTCATGGTAGAGGTTGTCGACAGGCAGAAGACGTGGAGTAGAAAATCGGACAGGGCAATGGCGGATCCTCCGCAACCCGAAGTGCTTGATATCCTTCAGATTACGGACTCCGCCTTGGCCCCAGCTGTAAAACGCACACGGCGTTAAATAACGCTGACAATCAGGCTCAGAAATGTGGACTCTTCACATCGTTACTTGTTGAACTCCATGACTACTTCTTGCCGCATGCGGCCGTCCAAGGCAGCATTGGAACCATTCAATTTGGGAGGTGGCAAGTATCTCCGATTGGCCGGCAAGTCTCTTGAATGCTTAGAAGTTAGATTCAACCCATGTTCTTGAGCGACCGCCGCAACGATTGATGAATTGCGGATGAAAGTGCCACGAACCGTGGAGTCGCCGACGACGTAGACCGCCCGGCCACCCGTCCGCAGTACACGCGAAACTTCGCTCATCGCGTGCCCCATATCCCAGACATATTGAGCGAGTAATGCGTTGTCACGGTTCGAGAGAACCGGCTTGAGCATTAATTGCTTTATCAGTGTTTTCACCCAATCGGCGCTGACTGCTTGCTCTGTTGAGGCTTCGGTCCCGACGCTCAGCGTACGGATTCTGCGTAGCTCGCTCACGGTGTGCCCCATCCACACCAGCGAGAACTTGCTGCATCGCATGTAATCAATCGCATTGAGATACGGTGGTGAGGTGAGGACGAGATCGATCGAATGGTTCTCGACACCAAGCTTTCGGGCATCGCCCTGTTTTACGACAGCGATCGGTCCCACCGCACTTTCCCCAACCTGCGGACAATTTGAAACCACGATGTCGATTGCAGAGAGAAAACGGTTGAAGGGCTTCAAGGGAGCCCGCGTGTACTTGCGGTGAGGCCTACTGTGGGATAAATCCATTGCAAGAGACGCACCGGCACTCTTCGTAATGATGAGTCGCGAAAATGCACACCAAAGCACATCGCGAGTCACTGGATTAGGAACTTGGACGATGCGTGACGAGAGCGCCGCCAGTTGTCGACGAGCGTAAGGATCGAACCAATAGCGGATGAAACCCCGCGTTTCTTCGTCACTCCTAACGGGATAAGCGAGTCTTGCCGGTAATGCACGAAATGCGGCTTTTGCCTGATGGAGCGTTTCGACTGCCTTGTCCAAAACTTGGCCGGCATCGACTGTTCTCGTCCAAACTCCGGCCAGCAACACCGCGAGAGGGTCGAGATCCATTCCAATAGCGCGGTGTCCCTTCGAACGTGCAACAGCCAAGACCGTACCGGATCCGGCCATCGGATCAAGGACTCGCAGTGGGGCTTTGCAGTCGGCTAACGCGTTCAGGGCAATTTCTGGAGCCATCCGAGCGGGAAACGGGTGAATCGAATTGCGGCCTAGAACCTCAAAGATCGTCGTTTTTTGCGAAGGTGGCATACAACAAAAACCTTCCCCTGCGTGTTACGCATGACTCAACCTTTATCGGCCAGATGTGCCTTCGTGGCTGACTCAATTGCTGCAATAACGTTTGCTGGGCTCTGATTCAATTCTACGGTACGATCCGTCGCGGTGATCTCGTAGCCGGCGGCCATGGCGGCCATCGCCTTGCACAACTCGACAAGTTCGTCGTTGCTGCTCACTTTGTAGGGTGGAGTTTCTTTCCCGAGGGCGACTCTCAGAGCACCGTACTCGACAGCCGCCAACTCGTATTCCTGCTGAAGACTGTGAATCGCATTGATGATTTTCGCGTAAGGCGGCATTGCGACGATTTCTTTCTCGATCTTGTCGACCCACTCTTTGCACTGCTCGGGCAAGCTGCAGTTCTGAAACAATTCCCGTAATTTGGCGAGGCCGAGGCGCTTCAGTGGGCGCAATTGGACAAGACGTGCGAGGTCTTCCACGTGAATCGCGGTAATCGTTTGAGGCTTTCCGGCTGCGATCGTGTTCTCGCGATCCGCCTTGATCTCTTTGGCGAGAGCGCTGTCTTTCCCCGGAGTATGGTCAAATGCCGGTGCGACAACTATGGAATGCTCACAATTGGCTTCATCCCGTTGCCGGGCGATTGCTGAAACTCCGAAGGTTTTAGTCTTTAACTTCGTCCCATCCCTTTTCTTGCTCTTTGCTTCAAGCGTCGTCGCATAGCGACGTGGTTTACTGTCGGCCCCAGGGCTTAAGTGTGCCTTGGCGACACCGTCCGGCTTGCCCTTACCGCCAACTCGCGTTGCATCGAAACCAAGGCTCCGAAAGGCTTCGACAACTTCCACTTCCAGTTTGTCTTCGTCGTTGCGAGCATTCCGCAGGGCATTGGCAACTGTCAATGCTGTCCTACGTCCGGACTCCTGTGCCACATGCCGCAATAACTGATCTCGCGCGATCATCACGGAATCGATCTGATCTTGCTTGAGATTCGCCTGATGGAGGTGGGATTCGAGCAAGACCTCTGCCATCGCGAACATTTCCAGCGGGAGTCCGCTTGACTTACTCGTGAACTCATCAAAGAACGCACCAATAAACGGATGCAGGCCGTTGACTCTCAGCCAACTCGTGGCGGCGTCGTACACTGCGATCCCGTCGTCTGACGTGGCATCGTAAGCGAACTCAATCCCACCGACGAACTGTTCGGGAACTTCGGCTCGCGCTTCCAAAGCCGCTATGACCCGATCTCGTTCGTTTTCCGTTGTCGCGCGAGGCAATGCAATGTAGCGAGATTTGATCTTACCTTCGAGCGCGGCCCGAGCCATCTCAATGATGGGACGTCGCGCGAGACTCGCGGGACTGCCGGCAAGTTTTCGCGCGAGCTTTGCACCCGGAGTCTCATCAGAGTCAGCTTTCTCAAGTTCAGGGCGAATCTTGTTGAAGATTGCTTTCAGGATATTTTGAGCGTCTTTGAGAACCGGCCCCTCTCGAATACGCTCGCGGTCTGATTGCAGATAATCGTCTAGGCCGTCCATATGCACGACTACGCGGATCCGGCCAAATGTCCCGTGGCGAAGTTCATCAGGCGAAATGCCGAAATGCCCATCTTCCACGTTGATAAGACGGCCCAGGACGTATACGAAAAAGCCATGGCTACGGGCAATATCATCCGATTTCCCCGTGAGAAGATCGCGATAGACTTCTGCATAACCGGTGATTCGACCTACGTCCTTATGCTCCAAGGCGTATCGCGATTCTGAATCCTTCGGCTGGTGCTTATCTTCGGTGGCATCAATTTCACTGGGGGCGGGTTTCGGTAGGTCAATCAGATCTTTTCCGAGAATCCATTTCACGAGACGTCCTTTACCGGCCTTGCTTGGTTCCAACTTCACGCCGTCCAAATAAATCGCAAAGTCATCCCGAAGCGGGAGTGCTGTGCGAAGAACCCATTCGAGTCGTCCGCGACGAATCTCGTTTACTTTGTCTTTCAAATCCGAAAGGATTGCTAACGTCCACGATTTAGAAGACCCTGTTCCGAAGAGCTTGAAATCGCATTTCTTAAATGTCGGGGAGTCTAACCACTCTTTCATGGCCTGACGGGCCTGATGAGGTGCTGAAGGTTTGACGGACAGGTCAGCTAACTGTTAGGCTCGCGGCGGGAAGGAGTCCCGATCGTGGCCAAGACCGCATCCGCCCCCGCCAAACGGCGGCAGTTCACCGAGGAGTTCCGCCGCGAGGCGGTGC
>JBGSSZ010000084.1:0-11545 GCA_041736785.1 Limnoglobus sp. | reverse complement strand
TTCTTCGCCTACGACCCCGGCTTCCGCGGCGGCGTCCGCATCGATGCTCTCGACGGCAACGGCGACGGCATCGTCGACATCGTCACCGCACCCGGCGTCGGTCTTCCGCCCGAGGTCCGAGTCATCAACTACTCGAACCTGCAGGACATCTACCGCATCACCGCGTTCGAGCCCGAATTCATGGGCGGCGTGTTCGTGGGCGGCAACGTTTGAGCCGAGTCTGTGCAGTCAACACCACCGCCCGCGAGCCTCCTCGCGGGCGGTGGTATTTTCGGGATATCAAAGCGTCGAAGATGGCAGTCTGTTCAGTTGCGCGGATTGGCCGGGTTTCGGGGACTGCGTGAATGCGTGAATTGTCCAATTTCAGCCTGCGGCGCGGCTAAACTTGTCCATGCTTGGCCTCACCACACTTGTACTCTGCTCGCTGACCCTCAGCCCCGCACCCTGTGCGCTGTGCGAGGACCGTTGTTATCTGGTGCTCTTCGGTGGACAGGCGGGAAAGGTTCGACCGCGCACGGCACATACTTGGGCGACGTTCGTCAAAGGCAATCCGCAGAGAGTGGAGTCATTCACGATCAGTTGGCTGCCGGTGCGTCTGCCAGTGCGACCCTGCAGGCTGTTCCCCGAACCAGGCCGCAATTACGGATTGCACGAAACTCTCGATCTCTTCAACACCGGGCGGCAGGAGATCGGGATGTGGGGGCCGTATGAAATTCAGCCGAGTTGGTGCGAGCAGGCCCGCGCTCACAAGCAGTTGCTCGACAGTGGTGCGGTGAAATTCCAGACGATGGACCGTGGCCCGCTTCGACCGGGTGGTCCAGTCCGCCGACCCGACATCAGCCATTGCGTGCATGCCGTCACCCGCACCAACAACGCATTGCGGGAGTCGACGAGTCCGGTCTTTTCCTACGGCGAATACATCACGCGAAAAGTGGCGGACCAAATGAACGAAGAGGGCCTGCTCGTTCATCCCGAGCAGACCCACGATTGGCTGATTACGGCACTCGATCTGGAGCGGTATCACCTGACTCGCCGCCGCGTTGGCGAGCCGGTGTTGCGCGTCTTACGCTGATTGAGGCACTTTCCGGTTCCGCCGTGCGAGTCCTACGAACAACCCCGTGGCGACCAGACCGAGCAGAGCCGGTTCGGGCACAGCGTTGAACGTGAAGGCCTGAATGCCCTGATTGGTGGACATGGCGTAGAGCGTGGCAGTGCTCGAGAGCTCGTCCACCGCACCCCAGGCGACACCACCCACTCCGTTCGGATTGGAAGTCAGGGTACCGCTGGTCGTGGTGAGCGAAGCGACGAGGTTCAGTGTTGGCGCGGACGCATCGTAAACACGGACCACCGAACTATTGATGTCCACGGTGGCGAGATACGGCACGCCGCCGATGGTGACATAGTCGAGCGGAGCCTCACCGGCTGCGGTCACCGAGGGGCTGTTGTTGAGTGTGACCGTTGTGCCGCTGTAAGTGGACTGGTACATGGTTGTACCGGTCGGTTTGCCCCAGACGTCTGTTGGGCTACCGGCGAAAGTGATGCCGAGTCGGAATGCTCCACTGGGCGGTGCCGTGGGGCCGCTGCCCGTGACGGCGACACCGGTGCCGGTGAGACCGTCCGCGGTGGTGATGATGGCGTAGCCGATGCCGACAGTCGCGTTGTTCGCACCTGCTGCGATCGTGGTACCCACGCCGGAGCCCGTGACCGCGAGGGAGTCGCCGAGGCGTCCGTTGCCAGTTCCGAACGCGTTGACAGGGTAGAGGTCGCTGGAGAAGGTCGTCGCGGTTGAGGCTTCATCCTGCCAGCGGTAGACTTTGTGAGGAGTGGTAGTGAGGTTGATGCTGAGATTGGAGACGTACACGGCGCCATCGTTACCAACACCCACAGTGTTGGTTGTGAACAGCCCGCCAGTGATGACGCCTGATCCTTGGTCGAGAGCGCCGGTGTCGGCACCGGTGACGCCGTTGAGGACGCGGATGCCGTTGCCGGCTGTGCTGCGGCTGACGAGGATCAGGTTGCCCGTGACCGGGTTGTAATCCATGCCGCGTTCGAGGCTACCTGTGCCGAGATAGTTGTAGGTGACGCCGTTGTTCGAGCCGGCAGAGTCGCCGGGAAGGATCTCGCCGGGAGCCCGCCAACCCGGATTGGCAGCTCCGCCGAAAGTGACCAAGGGTGTCAGCACTTGTGCCGACGCGGTTGTCGAACTGATGAATGCCATTGCTGCCGCGGCAGACAGGCGTGTAAGGAACTTCACGATACAGTTCTCCTGGTGAGGTTGTCATTATGGAAGAGGAATCGCCCCCCTTGTATAGCACGGATCATGGCGATTGTGCCAACAAAAAGGAGTCAAGAAAGGGCGATGGCCTCAGGGAAGGTGCGAAAATACATTGATCCCGCCCAAAAGCGATTGCAAGGAGCTGGTTATACTCGCGGCGGTTGAACATTTTGAGACGTGAGCATAAATAAAACTCGTTCAGGACGCAAAATCTCCAACTGTCACTGGCGTATCACGTTACACCTCAGAGGGCATCATCATGGCGTTCTGGCAGAAACTGGCGAAGGCTCTGGTGTCAACTCGGCGATTTGAAGCCATGGAAGCACAATCGCGGGCTTGGGTGATGAAATGCACCCACTGCGGCCGGGAAACGTCCATCTGGGACATGGGAGGCATCCGCTACAAAGCGAGTGGCAATCCCTCCCGAGCCGGCTGGTGCAAACACTGTAACAAGAAATTCTTCGGCACCCTGCATCAAACCACCACCCCTGCCGACGAGTCGTGACGAATCACATTGACAGCTCATGTGCCTGCGGCAGCATCGCCATCCGCCCATGTTCAAACTGCGAAACCGCCACTCAACTATTGGTGCTATTCCCAATCAACATCGTGGATGGCGTCGCGCCAGGCTTGTTCCGCATTGGCCAGTGCTTCGCAGTCACAGTAGCCTCCGTGATCATTCAACCAGACCACCACTGTCTCCACCGGAAGTTCATGTTGAATCAGCCACGCACGTGTCAACCGAAGCGTATGATCGCAGCCCTGCCTCGGGAAATCGCGATCGAGCATATCGAACATCGCCCGCATGTGCGCATCGGGCAGTGGCAATTTCGCCCGCGCGGCTGCCCGCTGCTCCGACTTCCAACGATGCAACGCTTCCTTGCGGTTGCGCTTCTCTTCATTATTGGCCATCAATCAGATCCAAAAATCACTTCGGTAGCTCATTCAATGTGTAGTACGCCTCGTTGTGGAGCAGCGGCTCGCCATGGCTGCGCACGCCGGCACACTTCAGATCATAGACCCGGCCTGGATTGCGGCCTGGCACCGTCAGGCTCAGCGTCAGGCCGTCTTTGCTCAGACCCGCGACCGTGAATTGCTCCGCGTGCGTGTCGGCTTCGGGCGAGCCGTAGGTCCGGTGATAAATGTAGGTGAACGATTTCATCGCGAAGGACGCTGCCACCGCGGTCTTCGCGTCCACGGGCTTGGTGAAGGTCAGATCGAAGCCGACGGGCGTGACAGTCATGGTGAGGATTTCGAAAGGCACTTCGCCGGTGTAGACGACGCGCTCGAGTCCGTAGGGCTTGCCGCCGATGGAACCCCAGCCGCGGGCGGTCTCGCCGACGAACAGTGAGCCATCGGAAGCGAAGGCAAGGCGATTGACGCCGCACTGCAAGCCGCTGCGGAAGGGAAACGCGGCACCCTGATAGACGCCATTCACCTTTTCGAGTGCAACGCGCATGATGCTGGCCCGAGTCTGATCGCCGACAAAGCACTGCCCGGCGAACGGGCCGAACTTGCCCTGCGTGGTGTCCCAGACCGGTTCGCTGGCGGACTGCCCCATGCGGCCGTAGGGGAACCAGATCGCTGGCGGCTCGACGTCGGGTATGCCCTTCGCCCCACTCGGCCCGGCCTGACCATCGTAGAGCATGCCGCTTTTCACTTTGCTGCTGGCGTCCTTGAAGGGCGAGTCTTTGAGCCAGTGCAGGCTGGGCTGATGTCCGTAGAACTTCCCTTTCTGTAGGTGGCAGAGTTTGTTGGTGCCGACCCATTCGCCCTGGTTGTCGCAGTAAAAGAGGTCGCCGTCGGGGTTGAAGTTGACGCCGTTGGGGCTGCGGATGCCGTAGCACCACGGTTCCATTTTGCCTTCGGGTGTGACCTTGACGCACCAGCCGCGCCATGGCACGGGGGACTGACCGCCGCCACTGAAGCCGACATTGAGTGTGATGAAGTAGTTGCCCTGTTTGTCCTTGGCGGGGCCGAAGGCGTATTCGTGATAGCCGCCGCTGACGCCCCAACTGTCGTTGAGGGTTTTGAAACTGTCGGCGACGTCGTCCTTGCGGCTGTCGCGGATGCGGGTAAGTTCGGGCCGCTGGATCACGGTGTAGCTGTGATTGTCTTCGACGTGGATCCCGAGTGGTTCGTGCAGTCCCGAAGCATATCGCGTGAATTTCCAGTCTTTGGTGGCGAGTGGATTGTGCAGCAGCCAGAGTTCACCGCGACGCGTGGCGATGAGGAGCTTGCCGTCGGGCCGCACACCGAGGCCGCCGACTTCGAGAATGCAGTCTTGTGGCGGATCAATCGTGACCACGCGGTAATATTTGGCTTCGTCCCGAGCCGTGAGCGGGAAAGCGATCAGCAGCAGCACCAGCAGTGCGAAACGTGACATCATGGATGGGCTCAGGTGGAGGGCAGTCGTTAGGGTAGCAGGCTTTTTGGTAAAACCAATGTCATGAACGAACCGCTGAGCGTCGGCCAACTCTGCGGCTGGCTGCGCTACCACCTGGAAGACGAATTGCCTCCCGTGGCGGTAGTTGGCGAGATCGCCGACTACAAGAGGCACTCCTCCGGCCATCACTATTTCGAGCTCAAGGAGCGCAACGAACGCGTCCTCTGCGTCTGCTGGCAGAGCAACGCCGCCCGGTTACGGTTTGCACCGGCGAATGGATTGCAAGTGCTGGTGCGCGGGCCACTCACGTACTACGGTCCGCACGCGAAGATCCAGATTAACGTGCAGAGCATGTCGCCGATCGGCGTCGGGGCCGCGGACATGGCCCTGCGACTGCTGACGGAGAAGATCCGCGGGCTCGGCTGGATGGACCGACCGCGCAAGCCACTCCCGCGATTTCCGCGACGCGTGGCCTTGGTGACCTCCGCGAGCAGTGCGGCGGTCCGCGACATGGTGCAGTCGTTTGCCAATCGTTGGCCGCTGTGCGAGTTGGTGATCGCCAACTGCCGTGTGCAAGGGGCCACCGCACCAGCGGAGATCGCCGGCTGTCTGAAATCGCTGAACGCGTTGCACGAGTCACGAAAGCTTGTTCTAGATGCGATTATCGTGGGCCGCGGAGGCGGCAGCGGCGAGGATTTGATGGCATTCAACGCGGAGTCTGTCGTCGCCGCGATCGTGGCCAGTACGGTGCCCGTGGTCTCGGCGATCGGACACGAGGTGGATCGCACTCTTGCCGATGCCGTGGCCGATGCCGGCGCGGAGACGCCAAGCAACGCGGTCACGCTGATCACGCCGAGCCAGAGCGAATTGAAAACGAGCCTGCTGACGATGCGCGACCGCTTCCGCGAGAGCCTGCACGGCAAGGTGATCCAGGCGGAGCGGCGATTAGAAATGATCGCGACACGGCCGGCTTTCGCCCGACCGCTCGATCGCCTTCGCCGGGGTGAGCAGCGACTTGACGACCTCGGCGAACGCCTGCGCAACGCCATGCTCCGCCGTGTGGAGCGCAGCCGCGTGAAGGTCGCCGCCTTGGCCGCGCAACTGGAATCGGTCTCGCCGCTGAACGTACTCAAGCGCGGTTACAGCCTCACGCGTACCGTGGATGGTGCGGTGCTGCGGGATGCCGGGCAGGTGAGTGCCGGTGCGGAGATTGTCACGTCCCTTGCGTCGGGCGAAGTGCGCTCGACTGTCATCAACACTCAAGCGGGGTAAACTGTCACGATGCAAACCTTCGAAGCGGCCCTGGCGGAATTGGAAACGGTGCTCCGCGAACTGGAGAGCGACACCACTAGCCTCGACGACGCACTGGCGAAGTACGAGCGTGGCGTGGGCCTGCTGCGGCAGTGCTATGGGCAGCTCAAAAACGCCGAGCAGAAGATCATGCAACTCACTGGCACGAACGCGGATGGCACACCGGTGCTGGAGCCGTTCGAGCACACGGCCGCGATTGGCAAGTGAGGCAGTGCGTGCTAAAGTGCCAAGACCAAGGAACCTGTTATGACTCCATTGATGGAAAAATATGGGTTGGACAAGCTCTCCATTGAAGAGATTTGGCACATCCATCGAGAGATCGAATTGCTACTGTGCCCGCCCCGCGAAGAGGATCTCCGCTTGATCCAGGAACGCCTCGCCCGCATGGAAGCCGATGAATTGCGAGGTGTGGATCGAAGCGAGTCCTGGGAAGAGGAGCGCCAGCGAAGCCTGGCGTTTTTGGAACAAAAGGCGATGGAGCGGCAAGCCGCGGCTGACAAGGAATTCACTCTGTCCGCGCAACAGCAAGCTGAGATGGCACGGAGAATCAAGCTGGCCCAGGACAATCCCGAGCGCGGAATGTCGGTGGGCGACTTTTTTCGCTCACGCGGCTACGGGAAATCCTGATGGCTCGCCGCATGCTCATCGACCCGGAAGCTCAGGCCGAGTTCGACGATGCGGCGGCGTACTATCGCTCCTGCCTCGAAGGCTTAGACCGTCGCTTCGCCAAGGCGGTCAGGAAACAATTTCGATTTATCGCGAGGCATCCCGACGCAGGTCGACACTTTGATTCGGGGGCGCGATCCTCACGCGTCGCCGACTTTCCCTACGTGGTCGTTTACTTCGTATCGCCTGCTGCAATTCGCATCATCTCCATCTTTCATTGCAGCCGCGATCCCGCTGAGTGGCAGCGGCGGGTCTGATCCCGCTATCATCTCTATCAATGGAAACGGATCTCCTCACCCGGCTGACGTCGCGGCAGTGTGCCATCGATGACGCGTTGAAAGCCGCGCTGGCCCAATTCACAGCGGATGTGCCGCCGAAGCTCGCAGAGGCCATGGCGTACAGCCTCCTCGGCCCGGGCAAGCGGTTGCGGCCCATGCTCTGCCTGCTCGCCTGCGAAGCGGTCGGCGGTGCGATTGAATCCGCGCTGCCTGCCGCGGTCGCGGTCGAAATGGTCCACACCTACTCGCTGATCCACGACGATCTCCCTGCCATGGACGACGACGATCTGCGTCGCGGTCGGCCCACGTGCCATCGGCAGTTCGACGAAGCCACGGCGATTCTCGCGGGCGATGCTCTGCTGACACTCGCGTTTGAAGTGCTGGCGACCGGTTGCCCGCCACGCACGGCTGCGGTTAGCTGTGCGGAGTTGGCTACGGGTGCGGGGGCGGCAGGAATGGTCGGCGGTCAGGCGATGGATCTGGCGGCCAGCGGAGAGCTTGAAGCCATCCACCGCCGCAAGACGGGAGCCCTGATCCGTGCGAGCCTGCGGCTGGGCCTCTACGCGGCTCAGGCGGAAAATGGCATAATTGCCGCGAACCTTTCCGCAGTAGACGCGTATAGTGCGGCGTTCGGTCTGGCGTTCCAGATCGCGGACGACCTGCTCGACGTCACGAGCACGGCGGAGAAAACCGGCAAGCGTGTGGGCAAAGACGCGGACCGCGGCAAGCTCACCTACCCCGGCCTGCTTGGCATCGAAGCCAGTCGGGCCAAAGCCCACGCCTTGGCCGACGATGCCGCAAACGCGGCGAATTCTCTCGGAAACAGTGGCGGGTTGCTGGCAGAGCTTGCACAATATGCCGTGACGAGGGATCGTTAAATACACGAGAACGGAGTGCGGGCCATGTCCGATCTGCTGCCGAACATTCATTCCCCGGCCGACCTGCAGACGCTCAGCGACGAGCAACTGCTCGCGCTCGCATCCGAGATCCGCGAGGAACTCATCCGCGTGCTGAGGGTGCGCCCCGCACACTTCGCCAGCAACCTCGGCGTCGTCGAACTCTGCCTCGCACTGCACCTTGTCTTTGACTTCAGCCAAGACCGCCTGATCTGGGACACCGGCCACCAGATCTACCCGCACAAGATGATCACCGGTCGCTTCGACCGCTTCCAGAGCATCCGCACAAAAGGGGGCCTGATGGGCTTCCCCAATCCCGCGGAGAGCGACTACGACCTGTTCGTGACCGGGCATGCCGGGGCCAGCGTCAGCACGATCTCCGGGCTTAAAGCCGGCGACGATCTCCTCGGTCGCGCCAACCACGCCGTCGCGGTCATCGGCGATGGTGCACTCCCCTGCGGCATGGTCTTCGAAGCCTTCAACAACATTGCCGGGCTCAAGCAGGATCTCATCGTCGTCCTCAACGACAACAAGATGGGCATCTGCCCCCGCACCGGCGGGCTCGCCTCCTACCTCGATCAGTGCCGACTCACCGGGCTTTATCAGGGCGGCAAACGCACGCTCAACGATCTGCTCAAGTCGATCCCGCTCGTCGGCGAAGCGGCCCGCTCCTCGCTCGAATCCCTCCGCGACGGCATGAAGGCGGTCTTCAAAGACGGCATGCTCTTCGAGGAATTCGGATTCCGCTACTTCGGACCGTTTGACGGCCACGACTTGCACGCCATGCGTCGCATCCTCAAGGATCTCAAGGGCCAGAAAGGCCCGATCCTGCTGCACGTCCTCACCCGCAAAGGCGAAGGTGTGCCGCAGGCGGAGAGCGATCCCGTCACCTATCACGCACCCGCAGTGTTTGAAGAAGTCGGCCCGGGCCGCAAGATCGTGAGCATGAAGAAGGGCGGCGCGAAGGCCTACACCGATGCCATGAGTTCCGCGATCTTCGATGCCTTGCAGGCGGATCCAACGGCCTGTGTGCTGACCGCCGCGATGTGCCAGGGGAACAAGCTCGAGAAAGTCCGCGAGACCTTCCCCGGTCAGTTCTTCGACACCGGCATCTGCGAGAGCCACGCGGTCGCCTTCGCGGCGGGCATGGCCAAAGCCGGGGCCAAGCCGATCTGCAATATCTACAGCACCTTCCTGCAGCGCGGCTTCGATCAGATCTTCCAGGAGATCTGCTTGAACAATCAGCATGTAGTGCTAACGCTCGACCGTGCCGGCCTTGCCGGGCCCGACGGCCCGACTCACCACGGCTGCTTCGACATCCCCTACCTGCGGCTGCTGCCGAATATGGTGAGCATGGCTCCCGGCGACGAAGCCGACGTGAAGCCGATGCTCGAGTTCGCGCTCGCGCACTCCGGCCCGATCAGCATCCGCTACCCGAAGGCGAATCTGGAGACGCTCCCGCGCACGCTGGCACCCATTGAGATAGGCAAGTCCGAAGTGATCGAGTGGGGCGAGGACGGCTGCTTCGTGGCGTTCGGCTCGATGGTGCCGCTCTGCCTGGCTGCCGCGAAGCGGTTGAAGCAGGACGACGGTCTGGATGTGGGTGTGATCAACGCCCGCTTTGTGAAGCCGCTCGACACGGAGACGATCCTGAAAGCCGTGGCCAATCTGCCGATCGTCGTGACGGCGGAAGAAGGCACGCTCGAAGGCGGCTTTGGCAGCACCGTGCTGGAAGCCGCGAATGCTGCTGGTCTCGATGCGTCCAACGTCGTCCGCCGCGGGATCCCGGACCGCTTCATCGAGCACGGCGAGCGGGGCGAACTCCTCGCCGACCTCGGCCTCGATGTCGAGAGCTTCGTCAGCGTGGTCCGCGAGCATCATCGCGGTGGCAAACTCTCGCAGAAACGCGCCCGTGAGACCGTGAACCAGCTACACTAAAACATCGCCCTCCGGAAGACTCTCCCATGCTCCTCCGCCGCTTTGCTCTGAGTGCGATCGCACTGGCTCTTCTGGCCGTTTTCGTCACCGAGGCCGCGGCTCAGCGCGGACGGCAGGCACCGCGAGGCGAAGAGGGGAGCCCGCCGCCCATCGTCGACGCGTCAGCGCTCATCGAGTACACCTGCCCGAACTGCAACAAAGAGATTGCCTCTTCTGATGGTCAACCGCCGACATCGTGCCCGCACTGCAATGTGAAGATCACCGCCGAGTCCGACGGCAACGGTGGCTACAATCTCACGGCCATAGAAGTCAGCGACAACAAATGGAAGAAACCATTGATGTATGGCGGCGGCGCTCTGCTGGTGCTTGGGCTGATCGGGATGGTGTTGAAGTACACCGTCTTCGCCGCCCCTCCGCCGAAGAAGAAAAAGAAGAAACGCCGTGATGATGACGACGCAGACGAACACCCTCGCAAGAAGAAGCGGCCCGTCGTGGAGATGGACGACGAGGACGACGATCGTCCGCGCCGCAGGAAGCCGCGGGTCGTGGAAGACGACGAGTGAGCATCAATTCAGCCGGGTCGTCACGCGGGTGCCGATATCGAGGAACCGCACCACGGCGACGAGATCGGCATTAAATACTACGCCGCGGGCATTCTCCTTGATCCCGAAGCCGTCGGCCCGAGCACTCGCGGCGAACTTCGGCGGCAGCACGCTCGACATGCGGTACAGCAGCCGCGAATACAAATCCACGAGCAGCGTCTCGTCCTCCAGAAAATACATCGGCGGCTTCGGATCCTCGCTGATCAGCAAGTTGAACACCAGCGCGGAGCCGTCGGTCGTGGCGAGCTTGCGGATGCGGTTCACCACCTTGAGCGGGCTGGCGTCGCTCGGCTTGCCGTCGGTCAGATTCAGAATGATCGGCGGGAACGACTCCGGATTCGACAGAATGAAGCCCGACGCCACAAGCTCGGCCGCCTCGAACGCCGCGTTCATCAGCGTGCGGCCCGTGGCCACCGGCTCAAACCAGATCGGAAACTTCACCGTCTGCTCCGTCACACCGCCCGTGCCGTCGTCGATCAGTCGCAGGCGATTTTCGATGCGCTTGGGCTTGTCGGCCAGCTTGCTGATCGGCACCAGGCAATCGTCGAGAGACGAAGTGAGGCCGCTCGTGACGAGCCCGCCGTAGCCGATCACGCCGACATGGAAATAGTCGCGGACGCCATCGGACTTGGCGCATTTGAGCACCATGTTCTGCAGCAGTCGGTTCACGGCGTCAGCCACGCCTTCGCTCTTCTTTTTGTCCAACTGCCCGGCGAACGGCTCATCCATCGAGCCCGACTGATCGACGAGCACGAGGATGCACGCCGGATGCGTGCGGCTGATCTCGGCGGAATACGGCATGCGTCACCTTCCAAGTGGCTGCTGGCAATTTATCGGAACGCCGGCGAAGCAACATTGCTCTTGCGGCGTTTTCGCGGCGTCGCCTACACTGTTGCCGCGATGGATCGCACAACCCGCCTCTGGGACGACCCCCGCCTTGCCCTCCGCAAGTCGCCACGCACCGCCACGCGACTCGCGGTGGTGATCGTCAACTTCTGCCAGTGGCGCAACACAGCCCGGCTTGTGCGTCAACTCCGTCATGCCGATTCCATCCGCGGCGGCGAGGCCGACATCGTGCTGGTGGACAACGGCTCACCCACCCATCCGCTGGCGGCCAAGCTCGAAAAATGCCGCGGCGTGCGGCTGCTGCGCAATCGCCGCAACCTCGGTTTCGCCAAAGCCGTCAATCGCGG
>JBGSSZ010000070.1:0-19183 GCA_041736785.1 Limnoglobus sp. | reverse complement strand
TGTCAAAAATCTACCCGCCCGAACACGCTGACCTCGCGGACCAGGTGGCGGCGCAGGGCTACCTGATCACCGAAACGCCGATGACCGTTGCTCCGCAACCAGGGATGTTCCCAGCCCGCAACCGTATCATCAGTGCCCTCGCCCGTGGCGTCGTGGTCGTCGAAGCCAACATCAAAAGCGGCGCACTCATCACCGTGACGCACGCAAATGAGCAGGGACGGCAGGTGTTCGCCGTGCCCGGTCCGGTGGACAGTGACGCGAGCGCTGGCTGCCTGGAACTGCTGCGGAACGGTGCCCGTCTTGTCCGCACGGCGGACGATATTCTCGCCGACCTCCGCGGCATCGAACCGCTTGCTGGAAAGCCGGCAGCCACACTCTTCGACGCCCCCGCCGCGGTGCCGACCAAGCCCGATGGCCTCGACGCGGTGCAGGAACAGATCTGGCTAGCGCTCGACGCGCCGCGGCATGTCGATGAGCTTTCTCGTCTGACGAACCTGCCGGCGGGCGAACTCTCGCGGGTGCTGATGATGCTCGAACTCAAGCGAATCCTGAAGCGTCTGCCGGGCAACCTGTACGATCGCCGATAGAATAGCCCGATGCGAACCTGGTGCCACAACGTCTGGCGGACCGTGGCGTCCGTTGTCGGCGGGATGTATATCACGCTCTGGTATTTCGTGCAGTCGTATCGGCGGCGCACGTTCACCCAGCAGTTCGAGTATCCCGAAAAGCCCGTGGCCATCCGGCCGCGCTACCGCGGCTTCCACCGCTTCGACCTCACGACCTGCATCGGCTGCGACAAATGCGCCCGCGCCTGCCCCGTCGACTGCATCTACATCGACAAAGAAAAGGCCACGCCGCCGTTGAAGGGTTTCGTGGTGACCGGTTTCGCCATCGACTATACGAAATGCATGTTTTGTGCTCTGTGTGTGGATCCTTGCCCCGTCGACTGCGTCTTCATGGGCAGCAACTATGACATTTCAGCGTACACGCGCGACAGTTGCATTGTGGACTATGCGAAGCTGCCATTGGAGATCGCCTGGGGACAGGACACCTTGAGCCCGACCGCGGTGATGGAGTCGAAGAAGATTGCCTTGCCGGTGTGGACGAAGACGGCGGACGTGAAAAGCAGTGACCAGTGAACCCACGACTTCACTCAACACAACACACTCACTAATACGCACAAATATGTCATACCCCGTCTTGCTCTTCCTGATCTTCCTCGCTGTCGGCGCCAGCTTTCTGGCCGTCAACCTGATCGTCGGCAAGCTGGTCCGCCCCGACAAACCGTCGCCGGAGAAATCGCAGATCTACGAATGCGGCGAAGAGCCCGTCGGCTCCGCATGGATCCAATTCGATCTCCGATTCTATGTGGTCGCATTGCTGTTTGTGATCTTCGATGTCGAAATAGCATTCTTCTTTCCCTGGGCCGTGATCTTCGGCGAAGCGGTGCAGGCTCGCGACGCCGGCAGCCGCGGTGCGGGCCAGTTCGCAGAATTTGCATTCCTCGAATTGATCGTCTTCTTCTCCATCCTCCTCGTCGGCTTCGCCTACCTCTGGAAGCGGGGCGACCTCGAGTGGATCCGCAGCGTGGAAGGGCAGAAATGAGCACACACTTCGACGACGGTTTTGTCGTCACCAGCCTGGAAGCCGCCGTCAACTGGGCCCGCGAATCCTCGCTCTGGCCCATGACCTTTGGCCTCGCCTGTTGTGCCATCGAGATGATGGCCACCGGTGGCCCGCGCTACGACATCGACCGCTTCGGGGCCGGGGCGTTCCGTGCCACGCCGCGCCAGGCTGATCTGATGATTGTCGCGGGCACCGTCAATCACAAGATGGCCGAACGCGTGCGACGGCTCTACGATCAGATGCCCGACCCCAAATTCGTCATCGCCATGGGAGCCTGCACCTGCGGCGGCGGACCGTACTACAAATATGGTTATAATGTTGTGAAGGGCGTCGATCTGGTCGTGCCGGTCGATGTGTATGTCCCCGGTTGCCCGCCGCGACCAGAGTCGCTGCTCGAAGGGCTGATGCGGATTCAGGACAAGATCCATCGAATGAAATCGCTTCGCGGCGAAAGCATGCATGACGGCCTGATCCCGACCCGCACCGGCAGTGTGAAACTTCCGCCGGAATACGCGTCGGAAGCAGCGACAATCGAGTATTTGAAGCAGACTAAAGAGCAGGCCAAGCCGGTGAAAGCATGAGCGAGACCGTGATTGTCGAACCTTCGCAGTTGTTGGAGACCGCCGAGCGTCTTAGGCGCGAGGGGTATGACCTGCTCAACAACATCAGCGGTGTGGACTATCTGGAGCCGGAGGCGAAGAAGCTCGCGAAGGCGGGATTTGAGCCGCACCTTGAGCTGGTGTATCATTTCAGCAAATTCACCGAGCCGGGTGTGCGGCTGACGTTGAAGGTGATGCTCCCCCGCTGGAAGGATGACGTTGTCGGTGAGCTTCCCGAGGTGCCGAGCGTCGCACACATCTGGCGCACCGCTGACTGGCACGAGCGCGAGGTCTATGATCTGGTCGGCATCCGCTTCACCGGCCACCCCGACCTGCGTCGCATCCTGATGAACGACGACTGGCACGGGCATCCGCTGCGCAAGGACTACGAGTTCCCACTGGAGTACCACGACATACGCTGTCGGTGAGGAGTGTTGACATGGAATTGCCGACAGTCCGCGGTTTGTACGTCTGCGAACATGTGATTGTCGAGGCGGAGACTCGCAATGTCAGTCTCATCAATACGTTTACCACAAAAAAAGTTGACGTTTTTCCGAGCGCAGCACAACGGCTGTCGCTCTTCTGCACGATGACGAATGGCCACGGCACTGTCCCGTTGGAGATCACAATCTTTGAAATGCGCTCTGGCGGTGTCATATTCGCGAGGACTGTTCATTTTCCCTTTGAGGATCCGGTTCTCGTGCATCGATTGATCTATCGTTTCACGGATTTAAGCTTTCCTGACGCCGGCGAGTATGAAATAATATTGGCGACGAACCGCGAATTGATAGCGTCGACATGGTTTCGAGTGATCGCGAGGAATGACCGATGAAATACGAAACTGACAGTCTCTCGTGCATTCTCCTCGAATTTACGGACGAAGGGTTGCCGCGGATGACTCCCCGTCCCGCATCCGAAGCTGAGCTGCGGCTCCGACATGAAGCGCGGAAGCGGTTCGGAGACCCAAGCCAATCCCAAACGCACGATGACAAACGGAATGACGATGGCGACACTCAGCGGTCTGACGGCTGCTGACCGATGCTGCTTTTCACCGCCGCGTTCCATTTCGCATAGCCTTCGGGGCTCAGGTGCAGGCCGTCGGCTTTGAAGTATTTTGCCTGCGGCTTGCCGTCGTCGCCGAGAAGCACCTTGAACACATCAATCTCCGCCAGCAGCGGATCGGCGTCGATCACCGCTTTAACCATGCCGTTCGCCTCGACCTGTTTGTCGTAGAGTGCCCAGCGCTTGATGCTCGCTTTCACCGGGATCCAGTAGATTTTCGCCTTCGGCAGTTCTGTGTGGATGACTTTGACAAACGCCGCGAAATCGTCGCGGACTTGTTGGGGCGTGCGTTTGGCACCGATGTCGTTGTCGCCGGCGTAGAGCACGATTGCCCGCGGCTGCAGCGGCACCAGGAGCCGCTTGGCGAAGTGCGTGCTGTTGCGGATCTCCGAGCCGCCGAAACCGCAGTTGTAGGCGTTCCAATCGGGGAATGATTTCTTCACGTCCCAGAGTCGGATGCTCGAGCTACCGATGAATGCGACGCCGCCGGGTTTGGCGTCCTTCAGCTTCTTCTCAATCGCGGTGATCTCTTTTTCCCACTTCGCGTCCGATTGGGCCGGGGTCTGGGCCAGCACCAGTGCACTCAAGATGGCGAGCATGTCCGTCTCTCCGGGGTCGTTTCCGTATCCTAGCGAAACCATGACTGAACTCGTCGAATTTGATGTCCGCACCGACGAAATGCTCGTCAACATGGGGCCTCAGCACCCGAGTACCCACGGCGTGCTCCGGCTCGTGCTCCGCACTGACGGCGAAGTGATCCGCGAAGTCGTCCCCCACCTCGGCTACCTCCACCGCTGCGCTGAGAAGATCGGCGAGAACGTTACGCCGATCCAGTTCATCCCCTACACCGACCGCATGGACTACCTCGCGGCGATGAACATGAATCTCGGGTACTCGCTCGCGATCGAAAAGCTCTGCGGGCTGGCGATCCCCGAAAAAGCCCAGGTCCTTCGCGTCCTGATCTGCGAGCTCAACCGCATCGCCAGCCATCTCGTGGGCATGGGTGCCTATGGGCTCGATCTCGGCAGCTTCAGCCCGTTCCTCTATGCGTTCCGCGAGCGCGAGCACATTCTTGATCTCTTCGAAGCCGTCTGCGGGGCACGACTCACCTACAGCTACATCACAATCGGCGGGGCCCACGACGATCTCCCCGCGGGCTGGATCGGCCGCTGCCGCGAGTTTCTGAATTACTTCAAGCCGCGGATTCCCGAGTATCACACGCTGCTGACCGACAATCACATCTTCGTGAAGCGCACAGCCGGCATCGGCGTGCTCTCCCGCGAGCAGGCACTCAGCTATGGCTGCACCGGTCCCGTGTTGCGGGCGTCGCTCGACCGCACTCAGGGTGACCCCGACTGGGATCTTCGCCGCACCGAACCCTACAGCGGTTATGAACACTATTCCTTCGACATTCCAATCCCGCCCTTCGACCGTGCCCCGCGTGGTAGTGCAATCGGCGACTGCTGGCACCGCTTTTATGTCCGCATGCTGGAAGTCGTGGAGTCGATCCGCATTTGCGAGCAGGCCCTGGACAATTACCCGGCAGCGGCGGGATCGCATCGTGTCGAACCGCCGCGGACTGTTACGCCGGGCGAAGTGTATCTGGAGACGGAAGCCCCGCGGGGCCAGATGGGTTTCCACGTCGTGGGCCGCCCATCAAAGGAAGCGGTGCCGCTGCGGGTGCGAGCCCGCTCCGGGTGCTTTTCCAATCTCAGCGTGCTGGGCGACTTGTGCAAGAATTGTCTGATCGGCGACATGCCCGCGATCGTCGGTAGCCTCGATGTCGTGATGGGCGAAATCGACCGCTGATCAGTCGCGGTCCTGATGCTCGTATGTGACCGCTGGTTCGTGGTCGATGTCGTCGCCGTGGCAGCCGAGGCCGTGGGCGATCAACGCGAACGTGGCGACCAGGAAAATCCACTCGAAGCCCCAGCGTGGGGTAGAGCTTCGAGTGCAGGTCGCGGGCTCTTTCAGCGCGATCACTTCTTCACTTTCAAGTACTGGTCCATGAACTTCATCGACTCTTTGCGGCATTCCACAGCGGGGTCGCCGGTCCAGCCGTGACCCTTGCCTTTCACACTGATCATGCGGCAGGGCACCTTCGCGGCTTCGAGTTTGTCGAGAAACCGCTCGGAGTGAATGATTGGCACGATCAGATCCGCGGTGCCGTGGCAGATCAGGATCGGTGCATTGGTTTTCTTGACGTGGTACAGCGGCGAGGCCTGCTTGTAGATGTCGGGAGCCGCTGCCATTTTCTTTCCGAAGAGCGGCACCATGTAGCCTTTTTCCAGACCCGGACTCTCGGCATAGAGCGTCATGTCGGTTGGCCCGAAGTAGTCGACCACGCACTGCACTTCGCTCGACTGATTCGGATAGAGCTTGCCGTCGAGGCCGTCGTCGGAGTCGGTCGTACCGAGCAGGGCGGCGATGTGGCCACCGGCGCTGAAGCCGAACGCACCCATGTGTTCGGGATCGATGTCGTAGGCTTTGGCGTTCTCGCGCAGAAAACGGATGGCGGTCTTCGCGTCTTCGATCTGAGCGGGCCACTTGTGATCCGGAGCGAGGCGGTACTGGACGCTGACGGCGACGTAACCGTCTTTGGCGACGGTCTCGATGAGGCTGCGGCCGCCGGTGCCGCCGAAGTCGAAAAAGCCGATGGTCGAGCGGGAGAGGTCGGCTTTGTTGCCGTACTTCCAGGCGCCGCCGTGGAACCCGACCACTGCCGGGTGCGGTCCCGGGGTGGTGGGGCGGGCGATGTCCATGCGGAGCTTCAGTCCGTCGATGTTGGCATAGACCACATCGCGTTCAACTTTGACATCCGGCGCGGCGGCCGGCGTGAATACCAGAGCAAGGATCAACGCGGTCATGGGAGACTCCGTTTTCGTGTACTACCCGGTCGGGGAGAAGCCGGTTTCACAGTCTACGGCGGCTCCGCATACAGACGCAAGGCGGGAATGTGCGCGGCCATGGTGATGTGGGCCTTGTCGCGGGACCAGAGTTCGAGTCTGTTCAGAATCGCGACACCACCAATGCTGGCATCGGCCAGTGAGATCGCGATGCCCTTCGACGCCATCAGAGATCGGAAATCGCCAATGGCGTCCCACTCTGCTTCGGCAATCGGAACCTGAGCGAATGCATTGTGTAGGATCAGCGTTTCGACCCGCTTGACGGGATCGCGCACACCGGTGAGTATTTCGGCACGAATTGGACCGCAGACAGCGGTTGGCAGACTGCGAAGCTGGGCGATGTGCTTCTTGGTGCCCGTGCGTTGAAAGTCAATCAGCACGCTGGTATCGACCAGAATCATGGAGTGGATTCGTAGGGGGTTCCGCGTTCGAACTCGCGCACTCGCTTGAAATATTCAAAATCGTAACCGCTTTCAGTAAGGGCTTCCATCGCCCTTCCCGCAAGATCCCAGCGTTCATCGTCGGTCAACCCATCGGCCCGAGGCAGGACGATCGGATCGTGGATTTTACCTTCGAGCCACCACGGCAGATCCGAGGAACCTTCCAGATCCACTTCAGAATCGTGTTTCCTCATTGCCATACCTCCATCACTATCCTACCCTTCGATCTTCATTCCGCGATAGTCTCATACACCTCTTCAACATACCCCTGCCGCAGCCAGTGGCGCTGGCGGCTGACGCAGCGAAAGACAGCGGTTTCCCGGACAAGTTCGCAGACGCAGTTCTGTGGCTCGTCGCCGCCATAGTGGGCTTTCGCCTCCTGATTGATCGAGAGGAATGCCGTGCGGGTCACACGTCGCAGATGCTGGAGATAATCACTGGCCGTGGCCCGGCCCATCTCGGGAAGACTGTCACTGTTCACACTGAAATCGCAGGCGTTTTCCGCTTCGCTGTACAGCCGCCAGTACGGTTCCACCCGCAGATTGCCCATTGACTCGCCGTAGAGTCGCACGGCGTTTTCGGGGCTGGCGAGGATGAGGAAATAGCCTTGCAGCGCGTTGACCCAGGGGAGATCGAAAATGCTGTAGCGACCGATGCCCGCGCGATGGGCCATCAGTGCGAGGCCACCGTAGCCGCCGCCAAGCTCAAAGACAGTGTGCGACAACCCGGCACCAAGCTGAGTCAGTCGGTGCGCCGCGTAGGCGTGCGTGAGACTGTCGATGGTGACCAACCGGCCACGAACCCGGAAGCCAAACGCACTGCACTGATCGGGGTAGTCGGGCTCGAAGCCGAGGAGGGGCACGATCGTATCATAGAGTTCATCGAGATCGCGGTGCAGCGGCCGCAGATGATCCGGTGCATCCTGTCCCATGCAACTCACCCGGCTCGCACCCATCGCCTCGGCCAGGCTCACGAGCGTGTCAGTGAAGTGGAAACCAAGGTGCGTGATCGGCTCGTCCAGCAGCGGCAGATGGCTGACATGCACCTGCCCCAAGCCGTGTACGAGTGGCGTGACGAAGAGCTTCTCCAGCATCCGTTGCACCAGTCCGACATTCCCCGCCGCGAGGGTGTCCAGAAACTCTCTACGTTCACCGGTGAGCGCGTCCCACATGCTCGCCGACGGCGGCTGGGCCGAATCGTGTGTCGTGAGTTGGTACGCCTTCACCACCCGCTCGGCGGCCTCCCGCGACCGCGGATGCACTTTGCCTGTCGGCTTCAGCGTCGGCGCGAAGCGGGCGGAGAGCGGCGAGTGCAGCAGACCGTGCGTGTGTTCGAGCACACGTGCCGCCAGCGGGTTCCCCGTCTTCTCCGCACCGGCAAGCTCGCTGCTGAAGTGTTGCCACAGTCGCTCCGCTTTGCGAAGCTTCTGGAAAGTGAAATCACGGATCAAGTGCAGAGGGCCGATTTTCATGGCGGGATGGTATCCCGACTTCCTGCCTCGCTGCAAGCGGACCTTGTTTCCGAACGCAGGACGATCATGCGATGCCAGCCAGCACTGTTTTCACTGCGTTCGCGGCCCCGAGCCACATTCATTTCCCGATCCCGACGTTGCCGGTTCGTCTTCCTCTGCCCGCACTGCGGCGATCTGCAAGCCACCGTGAACCCCGCAACAAGCTCGCCCACTGCTTCGCCTGCCAGAAAAACCTCAACACCATCGATCTGCTGATGACGCTCGGCTACGACTTCGTCACCGCCGTCGCCATCCTCGACGGCTGGCTCGATCGCCATCAATCGCGACTGCCCAAACCTCGTGCGACGCCGGAGGGAAAATAGCCTCACGGGGCAGGAGCATGCCGAACCCCGTCACGCCTGGCTGCTCCAGAATTCTCAACAATTCGGGAATCAGGCTTCCGAGCACGCCAAATCCTTACAGCGACAATTCGGCAACATATGCGACCACAATTCGGTCGGGGACAGCGAACCGCGGGCGAAGAAAGCCGCCCGAAAGAGTACGACCTGCTCAACCAGCCCCGACACAAACTGCACAAACAACTGAATAATAAGGCATAAAGCCCTTAACTTTGTGCCATTCGTGAATGTCCCCTTTTCTTCGCCCTTCGCCGGGCTCGACAGCGCCTGACACCCACGGCGAGCAGATGGGCGGCTCCGGTGCCGAGCAGTATGGCGCTGGGCTCGGGGACGGGTGCGATGAATGACGTGAAAATCCCCGAACTGCCATCGGTGAAGGTGAGCCGATAGGCGAGTTGGCCAGAATCGTTGAGGCCCATCGCGTTGCCGTCTTCACCGCCGGAGCCGGTCTGGAAGAGGATGCCACTCACGGTACGGTTGACGATGAGCTCGCCCGGATCAATGTCGATCACATCCCCCTCGCGAACGATTTTGACCACGGCACCCGGGGCCCCGGCAAAGAGACCGTTATCACTGGCTGCGGTGACACCCTGTCCAGTCAAACTGGAGAGGAACGCCACCTGCCCGGCAGCATTGAATGCGATGTTCGTATTGATAGTGCTGTAGATCCCGATGCCATCCGGGCTGGTTGTCCCTGCAACCGCAATCGTTGACACTCCAGAACCAGGCGTTCCCACAAAGATGCCCCTAGGGGTTGCTAGCCCGGAGAGATTGGCAGCGAACGCCACCTGCCCGGCGGTGTTCAGCCGGGGAGTGCCGAAGCCCGTGTAGTTGCCTCCCGCGGGGGCAGCGCTTCCTTGCAGCGCGATCGTCGCGAGTGGGAAACCGGCGGCTCCGGCGAAGATCCCGGTGGTGGAGGTGCCGCCCGTCAGACTGGCGCGGAATGCGATGTGCCCGAGGTCGTTGAGCACCGGCTGACTGAACGTCCCCGAGTAGTTGCCACCCGCGGGTGCCGCGGTGCCTGCGAGCGCCGCGGTAATCAGCGGGGCACCGAGGTTGAGAGTATCCCGGACAAAGATCCCGCTGGTCGACGCCCCGGTCAGGCTGGCTTGGAATGCGACGAGACCTGGCGTGTTCACGGTCGGCGGATCGAACCCGGTGAGGGTATCACCGGCCGGGGTTAAAGTGTTCGCCAAGGCGATCGACGTGAGCGGTGAGCCCTGACCGAAAAAGATCCCGCTACTGTGCGAGCCGCCGGACAAAGGAGTCTCAAACGCCACCTTGTCCACCGAGTTGAGCTTGGGATCGCCGACGCCATAGGTGGCACCACCACCGGCCGATGTGCCCTGCAAGACGACCGTTGTCGGCGTCGAACTGGGCATTCTCAGGAAAATTCCCGCGGAGCCGCCCGATGTCCCGACGAGGCCGATGCGGAACGCGACAGCACCGTTATCATTGAGGACGAAGTTGCCAATGAGGTTGAAGTTTCCAAAGACGGGCGCGGGGGTGTTCCGCAGGACGACGGTTTGCAGGAAGCCTGGCTGGCCCGCGAAAATACCGCCGCCGGAAGTCCCGCCTGATAAGTCCGCCCGGAATGCCACATCTCCGGTCGCGTTAAGCTGCGGAGTGTAGAAAGTAGAATAATTTCCACCACCGGTCGGGGCGGCATGACCGCTCAGGGCCACCGGAACAGGAGGCGTCTGTGCGGACACCGGCACAGGCAACGTGAGCCCGATTAAGATTGTCAGGAGTCGCCCGGGGAGATTGGAAAAAAGTTGAGTCACAGCGATGATCCTTCCTGGCAAAGAAAAGGGGACATTCACGGGACATTCATTTTGTTTCGCCTCCTCCTTCTTCGGGGACGGAGACTGGATTGTGAATCTGCTTCCGCGTTTATCGCGGAATGGGTGGGGAAAATGACGTCCTCGGGATCTGAAGATAGCCGAGCCCGACGAGGGCTTGGCGGACTGCGGCGCGGTCCACGGTGCGTTGCGTTCCGACCGAGTCGGTGCTGTCGGGCACCCCGAGTTCGTGTCGTACCGTGCATCGATGGTCCTCGACCGCATGGCGGAATGATAGCCTCTGGTCCGCGCGGATGGAAGTGCGGGCCGCGTCTGTCCCGCTCGCTGGGTTTCTGTTCCGCGACGTGTCACAGGCAACCACGACTCCAACCGGTGTGCTGCCAATGCTGCGAGCAGCGGCCTGCAAAAAACGCAAGACGCACGCCCAATCGCGGAGTGTCATTTGTCGGGAGTGGTCACCCTACCCGAACACAGACACGAGGAATCAATGCTGATATCCGCATGCTTCCAGATCTCCTGGAATCGCTTTTGCATCAACGCGGCCTCGGCAGTTCGTCCCTGCCGTGACAGCGACTGCGACAGACCATGCAGCGACCAACCATTCTCCGGCCAGCGGGTCAGGTCCGCACGATAGACAGCCTCCGCTTCCGCGGCTCGGTCGGCTTTGAGCAGGAACGCACCCAGTGCATGGCGCACCGGCACGACCCAGTCCGGCGGTTCGTCGTAGCGGAGCGCATCCTCTTTGGTCACTGCAGCCGTCAGAGTGCGGATCGACTCGTCGAGCTTGCCTTCGGACGCGAGGATTTCGCCTTCGAGCATCGCGTCGGCCACGGCGAAGAGGTCGGCGGCGGTGTTGTTGCCGAAGTGTGCTTCGTTGGGAGTCGATTTGGCCACGGCACGGAGCGCTTCCAACTCTGGCCGGGCTTTGGCAGGTTGCCCTTTGGCGGCGAAAGCGACACCGCGGGCGTGATGCCAGAAACCGCGAGCGATCGGGAATCCCTCCGGCGGTGCCTTCTCGGCGAGGATCGCATCCCATTGGCCGAAGCGGATCATCACTTCGAGCGGCGCGGCGAGAAAGCCGTCGGCGATGGCTGCATTCTCTTTCACCGCCACCCACTCCGGCGGCACCCCGGCGAGCATCGTTTGCACCGCGTCGAGGGCTGTCTTCGATCGCCCCTGCTGCATCGCGGCGAAGGCCAGCATGTGGTGGTTGTGTGCCATGTAGAGGCGGTAGAAATCCTGCTTGGCCGACTGCTTGCGATATTCACTGTCGGCGGCGATGGCTCGTTCGTTCGCTTCGACGGCTTGCTGCCAGCGGCCGCGGCGGACATCAATGTGCGAGGGCATGTGCACCAGATGCCCGAGCCCGGGCTGGAGCGTACGCAGGCGATCCGCGGCGGCGTCAGCCTTGCCCGGCTCCGGTGACGCCTCCAGGGCGTGGATGTAGAGGTGCAGCGCCAGCGGGTGGTTCGCGTTGAGCGCCATGACTGCTTCGAGAGTGCGGACGATCTCCGGCGTTCCCGGTTGTGGCTTGCCGTCGTGGGTCCAGAGATCCCACGGCCGCAGGTTCATCAGCGACTCGGCATAGAGAGCACCAAGGTCCGCGTCGGTCGGGTGCGCCTGCCACGCGGCTTTCATCGCTGCTGAATAATCGCGATCGAGTACGGTCAGGTCCTCGGGCAATGGATCGGCATAGCGCTTTGCGAGAGCCTCGATCATCGCCTGGTCCGCGGCGGAAGCGGACTGGCGATGGGCCATGGCGGCTGTCACTGCTGTGTGGGCTCGCTTCATCCGCTCGGCATCGACAACGGGCTTGTTGATGTGCCCGCCGCTGGCGATGGCGATGCCCCAGTGCGCCATGGCACATTCGGGCTCAACGGTCGTGACGTCTTCGAAGGATCGAATCGCTTCATCATGATTGAACGCGTAGAGAAAGGCGAGGCCCTGATCAAAATAAACCTGGGCCTTCGGGTTCGTTGTCACGGTGCGGGAATGGTTGCCGAGCCCGACGAAACGAGATACGGCATCGCCATTGTTCGGGGGCGACTTCACGACCGCGCGGTCTTGCGACAACGTCATCAGCCAAATCGCGAGGGGTACCAGGATGAGCAGAGGCACGAGCAGCAGGTATTTCATCGTCGTGGTCCCTGAGAAGAATTGATTGCCAGCACCGGGTGGCACCGGCCTGGGCAGAATCACCGCATACTGAATGAGCACGTCGTCGCCGATACCCCTGAAGAGCGTGTCGGCTCCTCCGCCTCCAATCAGGATATCATCGCCGGCACCGCCGTCGGCGCCAAAAGCGATCGACCCCGCGAGCAGTGTGGAAGCTTCGACGACGTCGTCGAAGCTGGTGCCGTTGTCGGTCAGCGTGTACTTGGGGGAAACGGCGGCCTTCGCTCCGTCAGTGTACGGCGGCTCCTCCGACTCGGTCCCGTTCTCGGCATGAAGAATGTTCTTGAGCTTCGGCCACGACGCCTTGGGCGGGGGATTCAGGTCCTCGAAGTTGAACCCTGTCTCCTCGCGGAATCCGACTAGGAAAATGCGCTCGCGGTGCTGCGGCACGAACGGCTTGGCGTCGATCACGCGGTATTGGACCCGATACCCGAGTTCGCGGCTCAGTGCGTTGAGTATGACCTGAAACGTGTTGCCCTTGTCGTGGCTGACAAGGTTCTTGACGTTTTCTAGCAGGAATGCCTTGGGCTGGCGGTGGGCAATGATCCGCGCCACATCGAAGAACAACGTCCCCTGTGCCTCGCAGGCGAAGCCGTGCGGCCGGCCGAGCGCGTTCTTCTTGGACACGCCAGCTATTGAGAACGGCTGGCACGGGAAACCGGCCAGCAACACGTCGTGTTCCGGAACATCCTGCTCGGCGACCTCGCGGATGTCCCCAGCGATAATTGTTCGACTTATACCATTCGATCTCGACCTTGAATTCCACCACTTATTGTCCAGAATAGCAAGTGAATAGTGTTGAAGGGACAGTACGATGTCAAGCTCTAATGTGTTCTATGTCTATGGTTGCTATGGAACCTTAATCATAGAAATCGCAAACGGGAAAGTGCTTCACTATCAATTCGATAACCCGGATGAACCGGAGTATGCGGACATTTCACGGATTGACATCCCCACGTATGAGATGACCTCTGGTCTACGGATTAATCCGGGAGATCACGTCAGCATCATGGATTTAAACTTCTGGTCGTATACTGGTCAGTACTTCGTACTCGATTCTCCCAAGCCTCATCCCGCCGATAGGGAGTGTGATTTTCAACTACCGATAGACGTCATGAGCCGGTTGAATTGACATTGTGATTTCTGAGTAATGATCGTTTTCATTCGCGTCGAAGCGCAGTGAAGAAGTTGTCAGCATACTAGATGAAGTGGGAGCCGTCAATGCCCCGAACGGACGGTTGGACTCGCGATCAACTCTTGATCGCTCTGCGACTGTATATGCGTCTTCCATTTGGCCGACTCTACAAGTCCAACCCCGAGATCGTTTCACTGGCTGGGCGGATAGGACGCACCCCCAGCGCGCTCGCAATGAAAGCGGTCAACTTCGCAAGTCTCGACCCAAACTTGAAACAGAAAGGATTGTCCGGTGCAAGCCGGGCTGACGCAGCAATCTGGGACGAGTTTCATATCAATCCGACCGGACTCGCGCTTGAAGCTGAGGAAGCCGCCGCTCGTTTCGGCAGTGCGGCAGAGGACAAACACGATCCATACATGCCCCCAGCCGGACCGACAGATCGTGAGGCGACAGTCCGTATTCGACGTGTACAGTCCTTCTTTCGGGCCGCGGTACTTGCGTCCTACGACGGGCGTTGCGCGATCAGTGGAATGAGCGGCCCGGAACTTGTTACCGCCTGCCACATCGTGCCGTGGGCGGCATCTGAGGCACGCCGGGCCGACCCGACAAACGGACTGTGTCTGAATGCCCTGTTCGACCGCGCGTTTGATCGGCTGTTGATCGCCATCGGCGATGATGGGCGTGTATTGGTGTCGCCCCTGTTGCGTGAGCGGGTCGCGGGTAGCAAGCTAGGCTGTGACCTACTGAAGGCCGAGGGGAGCAAACTAATCCCGCCAATTCGTTTCGCCCCTGATCCGATGGCACTTGCCAAGCATAGAGCACGGTTTTTAGCAACAATTGGGTAGCAATCTTTTCAGAACGCATGCTCAATGCATGCTCACGGCTTCGCTGAAGGATAAGGAGATCGCCACCGTGAGCACGGTTTCATAGGGGCCTCGGTTGCCTGTGATACGGATCCCGGCATTCATGTACCTGACCGACTTCCGCGAGAATACGCTGCAGGACGTGATCACGAAGATCGAGCCGGACTTGTTCCAGACGGTGACGGGGCTCACGGTGAAGGATTTCGAACTGCTCAAGCGGCTCAAGGTGTTCCACACCGAGCGGATGAACCAGGCGGTGTTCGCGTTCCGCCGGTACGAGGACGCTTCGCTGCGGTACACCGGCATCGAGAGCCACGACGGCCTGACCCATTACGGGCTCTACGACACGGTCGTGGCGAGAGAGTGAGAGTGACGTGGCAGGCCCGACCATCTCGCCGTTCGACGTGGCGAGCTCGCCGGTCAGACGGACCCGCCAGCAGGGCTTGTGGAGGCGGTAGGTAGAGACAAGGCTTCGCGGACGCGATATGTCGGTCAATCGGAGTGGATCCGTTCCTCGTTTTGTGGAACATTCCACAAAACTCAGAGCCACGGCCCGCGCTTCCGAACACCGGAATGTAAGCTGAAATGCTTCGGCGTCAGGCTTTTCCGTCAGTGGGAATTCCCGGGCTTGAACCGGGGACCTAACGATTTTCAGGCACGAAAAAGCAGAAGCAGAATACCCCAATAATTTCTGGATTACAAGCATAGTAACAGAAAAATCCCTCATTGCAAGTGATGATCTGTTTTGCATGTTAGTGCACTATTTCGCGGATAGTGCGGAAGGTTTTGCGGAACTCTTGATGGGTGACGGCGACCGACAAAACAGTCCTGTCGCCTCAGCGTCTCGTGCAGTTTCCACCTGACCCGCTCGATCGGATGGGTCGCGGGGGCGTAGCACGGCATGAAGTGCACGTCAATGCGGTGACCGTGATGTTGACGAGCGCGGTCGTGAACAACACGACGACCGCGACGCTTTTGTTCGAGAACGTGGTAGCCAGCCGTTTGACTTCGAGGCTAACTGCCAGCTTCGCACAGCGAGGCAGCAAAGCTGCATTCAACCCGAGGTGCGGTGTCGAATTACTCTGTTGCATGTACTGTGTGAAATGTCGCAGGCAAGGGTGCCCGAGTCGGCAATTGTGTTACGGAGTGGGTAAAGCCGCTGGTCGTCTGACGGACTGGGTCAAGCAGCACCGGCCAGAAACTGAGCCGCGACCAGCCATTGAGCCGCGCGTGCCCTACCAGTGCCAGCTCGTGAAACACACCATCGAGCCGCGGATCATCAATCATATCTGGCACGATCACGCGATGTTTCATGGCAGACTTGCTTTGGTGATGGGTTCGGATCTGCTGCGTGTTGACGAACGCTGGCTTCGTTCGGTAGTATGTGCGGGAGCGAAGAGTAGTACCAAACATTTTGAGTTTATGGCTCATTGGAAGTCTCCGACGGGTCCTGTCCAACTTTCTAAAACATTAGCCTGACCTACAACACTGCAAATTTGTGCACGGCAGTGAGGTGCGAAGATGTTATGGGTAATCGGTTTTGTCTGTTGCGGTCTGATTGTGGGGTGTGCTGTTTTGTTTATCCTCATCGGCCGTAAGCAAGAACAGGTGGAACAGCGATTCCTCAACGACGGGGAACGCTATCGGGGATGGATCGTCATGGCCAACACTGTGCTCTTCGATCCCAATCAAACCCCAAGTTCTTACGCTCTGGTCGTTTACAGTCCCGACCCCGCGATTGCCGATGATGAGGAGATGATGAGGGAATGGATCGAAGCGCTCACGGTCTATCGAAAGCCCCGCAATGCGAGGCAGAACGAACGTGCGATCGACTCCGCGATGAAAACCCAAATCCCATTTTTTGAGCCGATCGAGTTGCCAGAAGAGATCACGAATGGGCGGGAAGGGTATCTGATCGGCGTGTGGGTTGATCGCTCACTGTTGCCCGGTGGGGCACTGCGAAAGGGCTACATCAACATTACGGTGCTGCCGGGTAGTTCACCGCAAATGTCATATGCCAGGATCGCCATCCTTCCAGAGCCGAAGGGTCAGGTGATGATGTTGCCGTACGAGAAGAAGGCCAATCGGCGAGGTTAAGGCATCAAAGGTCAGGCTGAGGCTGTGGAGAGCTCGCCGGAACCCATCCCTCCGGCTGCCACTCGGGCGAGTGGTCAGCCGGTGGAAAATGACTGCATCAGATCGTCAGTCCGAACCGTCCGCCGAACTGGGCGAAGTCGGTCGAGCCATCAATCGTGCCGTCGTTGTTGAAGTCGAAGGCACTAACGTCGACGCCGGGCGTCGTGCCGAACACGGCTCCGAAGGCGGCGAAGTCGTTCGGGCCATCCACGGTGCCGTCGCCATTGATGTCGCCGAAGATGCGGCGGATCTGCTGAGTGGCGATGTTCGGGTCGCTGGTGAAACTACCAATCTGCAGGCGGTAGCGACCATCGGCCAGCGAGCCGAACTCGACCACGCCGGGAATGTTCGGCGAGCCGTCGGCATTGGAGAACGTGAGCACGAGGCTGTTGGCCGTGCCCTGTGCGACGTTGATGAGTCCGTTGGCCCGGGTGGCCCCGGTCTGAATGATGGTGCCTGCCGGGCCGACTTCGGGGTTAATCAGTTGGATGGCCCCGAGGCTGTTGAAGTTCGCCGCGGTCACCGGGCTGGCAAAGGTCACTTCGATGGTCGTGATGCGTGACCGCTGTGCGTTGCCGTTGTTGACTGTGAAGTTGCTCACCACGGGTGTGGCCTGCTGCACTTCGAAGGCACCGATGTCCGACGCGCTGCCGGAGACACGGGCGAAGCCCGTGCCACGCTGATCGAAGGCCAGCGGACTTGTGGGAGTACCGGCGTCGATAGCAACACTGCCGGCGCCCAGAGCAATGGTCAAGGTGGGCCCGCCATTGTCCGCGAGCGCGCCGAGATTGAGCCCGACGGGGTTAATCAGGTTGTTCGCACCAATGATGGTGCCGGACGACGACAGGGCACTAAAGTTGGCGATCACGCTGCCAAACTCAATCTGATTCGAACTGGAGCCCAGGTTCTCCGCGAGGATCGAATTCAGGATTGTGACGGTGTGGCTGTCGCTGGAGCCAGGGGACGTGCCGTAGAACGCAGGCCCCGTCGTGGAGGAGGAGTTGTTGGCGATCGTCGTGTTCTCAATGAGGGTCGTGCGGGGCGGCCCCGCGTAGGTGCCCGTTCCATAGAGGTTGAGACCGCCGCCACGGCTGGCGGTGTGGGTGTTGAACGCGATCGTGGAATTCTTGATCTCGACGGTGACGGCCCGCGCGAGGACCAACCCGCCGCCGCCCATGATGCTGTCGCCGCCGCTGGCGATGTTGTTCGAGACGGTGCTGTTGAACATGTAGAGGGAGCCGACAAATGCAGCGCCATCACCGCCGCCGCCAATGGCACCGCCAGCCCCGGTCGTGGAGTTGTCGGTGAGCCACACGCTGTCCAGGGTGAGACTCTCGTTGGTGTAGTTGATCGAACCACCGCGACCAGCCAGGGCAATGTTCGTGGTGCCCGTGACTTGGCCGTTGAACAGCTTCATCCCCGAGATGGCGACATCAATGGAGGTGTTCACATCACCGTCGTCGAGGTAGAAGTGGCGGCTCGTCTTGCTCGCGTCGATGGAGAGCAGGTTGACACCGGGGCCCTCAATGGTGAGTTCTTCCGAGATCAGCAGTTCACCGCCGGTGAGCGTGATCGTCTGCGGAGTATTGAACAACGGGCCGAAGATGATCTGGTCCGGCTCCACGGTCGTGTTGGCGATTGCGATCGCATCCCGAAGCGAGCCGGGTCCGGAGTCGTTGGTGTTGGTGACAATGAAAGTGCCAGGTACGCCGACAGTAAAGGTGCCGAGCAGACCGGGGGCCACGGGCAATGGGGTCGTATTGAAGACCTGATTGGCCTCGATCGCTACGCTGTAGGTGCCGTTGTCGCTGGTGTCGAAGCCAGGCAGCGAGTTCACCGGTGCCGCGAAGCTGTAGGTGGCCACACGTGGTGAACCGTTGGTCGGCTGATCGACCGACACGAACGTCGCCAACTGATCGAAGGCGTTGGGCCCGGTTACACGGATGTCGCTGTTGTCCAGTGAACTCACATCGACGGCCGTGCCGTCAAAATACGTGACAGTGAACGTGTAGTCTGTACCGCCACCCATGCTGATATTGGTCAGGCTGACATTCGCCTGCGGATTGGGGCTGACGCCCGCTTCGACGGCACCGATATCGGGAGCCGACTTGCTGCGCGGGAAGTTGACGGTATCGACGCCGGCACCGCGCTGGTCGGTGGTCAGTGCCGCCGGGTTGCTGCCGCGATCGATCAGCGGGCTGTCGGAGGCTGGCAGGAATGTCTGGGTCGGGCCGCCGTTCGCTGCCAGGCTCGCTGCAAGCTTCAAATCGATTCCGAATGCGAGGTTATTGGCCGAGCCGGCATCCACGGTGAAGCCATTGCTATCGCCAACAGCACTGTTGAACATCAGCACGGGTTCCTGGGCGGAAATATCGGGATGGCCGTTGAGCGACATGTTGCGTGCCACCACGGTGCTCTCGAGGACAAGCTTGCCGATCCCAGATGTGGCACTGGAAATCGCGATTCCGCCACCACCATCGAACGGATCGGTCGACAGGCTCGACGCCGTGTTGTCGACGATCGTGCTGTTCTGAATCGTCACGGTTCCGTTGACATTGGGCATGCCGAGT
>JBGSSZ010000041.1:0-5158 GCA_041736785.1 Limnoglobus sp. | reverse complement strand
GCCACCTTGACGAGTGGCATGCCGGTGACATCGCCGACGACGAAGATGCCCGGCACGCTCGACTCGAATTGGGCATCGACGACCGGGACAATCTCCTGGGGAGGGACCGTTGCAAAGTATCGCGCGGGGTTGCGACCTCGTTGGCTTGAAGTGGCAGGCATCTTCCATCCTTGTTTCAGATTCTGAGTGACCGGGAGCATGAACCCGATCGTGTCCGAGTGACCAGCGCCACCTGTGCCGCATTCCCTTTTATCAGCAGGCCGCTCGAATCACTGTGAGTTACCTCACCAACCTCGTCTTGGAATGGAAGTTCCGATTCGACGGGATGCGCGAGTTGAGGGCGCGGCCGGTGAAAGGATTCTTGTCGGTGTGAAGTGGCTCACAGACCGCCGTTGGCGAACCGACGATACTGGCACCACGTCATGACGTGACCCGTAGCTCGGGTCTCACTCTTCACTCGGAAAGGTACACCACTGATGAAGCTCTCGTGTCTCGTCCCCGTCGCACTGGTCCTCGGGGTGCTGTGTCTCATTCCCGCCGATGCGTACGGCCAACACCGTCGGTTGTTCGGGCCGCGGTGTTCCAACTCCTACTCGCGCCCGGTGCAGGTCGTGCCGTCGATGACCTACTCGCCGAACTGCCAGACCGGGAACTGTAGCCCGACCAGTCCCTTCGTCGGATCGTACCCGTCGAGCACCTACGGCGGGGCCTCGTACCCGGCTAATTCCCCCGTCGGTTCGTACCCGTCCAGTCCGGCACCTCGCCAGGGGATGATCGGCCGCATGCTTGAGGGTTCGGGAAGTCGCTAACGTGGCCGCGTGACAGCCGGCAGGGTATCGATTCCCTGTCGGCTGTCATGGCACGCTTACAACCGATGCCAGCAGCAATTCCCAAAGAACATCCCAATCCGCAGAAGATTCCCGCTATTTCCAGGCGGAGGCACGCGACAGAAGCGGCGTGCCTTCAAGCGGTTCATCAGAGCCAGAGGGGCCATCAGCGCGGCCTGGGACGCCCGCTCGTGGGCGGTCAGCGAGACACGGTACTTGATCAAGGTTGACTCCTTGGGGATTGGGGACCACCCTCAGAACCTGCCCAAAGCGTACGCGATACAAAAGTGATATCTTTATAGTTCGTTCCTGATCGGGCAGGCTGAATCCTCGCTCCGATGCTGTTCGCTCCCGTTTTCTGCTTTATTTTTTGCTTTGCGGTTCACCGTCGCCGTCGGAGTGTTTCGTCGCGGGGGTTCGCAAGAACTCGCCCCCGCGGCGGAATGCGACACAGGTGGCGTGCCTTCAAGCCGTTCACCAGAGCCTGAGGAGGATTCCGAGCGGGGGTTTTCTGCATCTGCCCGGCTGGCTGCCCGATGCCGGAATTATGAAGGGCTTTGGCCCTCGCCGTTCGACTGCCGCTCCCGAATGATGCGTTCCCGGAATGTGAACGGCCGGCCTTCGGGGGAGTCGTCTTCCGACACGGCCGACGGTTCGGTTTCAGCCTCTGATGCGGCGTCAGGGTTTGGCACTTGCCCGGATCGGCCGTTTTGCTCTTGCCGGCGGCGGATGCGGGCGGTGACGGGTTCTTCGGCGGTGGAGTGCTTGTGCCGGTCGCGTTGCGGGGCGGCTTCAACCGTGTTGGCGGCTTTGACCGCCTTGATCTTTTCGGCGGTTTCGGAAACACTCGGCCCCGATTCGCTGACGGACTCGTGGGCAGTGGCGGAAAGCCCGGATTTGAGCTGATCGTGCAGGCCCGTCAACTCGCTCAGGTAGGCGTCGTGCTTGAAGAGCTTGCCCAGGCGAGCCTGATAGTCTCGAAGCTGGCCTTCAGCGATGGCGAGGTCTTGCCGCACACGATCGCAGTCGGAGTCGTAGCCGCTGGCGAGACGGTCGAGGGCATTCAACATGGCACGCGGCCCTTGGTGTTCCCGCGAGAGCATGGTCGAGCGGTTCGTGTTGCCTTCGAGGTAGACGTCGGGCGGGAACTGCGGGTGAAGCACCATTCCGAAGCGGAGGCCCCGGTAAGTGCCAAGCGGGATGCGGGTCCGTTCCTGGATGGTCCACGGCAAGGCGTCCAGCTTGCCGCCGAGAATCTCGGGGATGGCGTCGCGGCCGTAGGTGCGACCGCCGATGGCAATGGGGTCGGCGGCATGTTCGTTGGCGGTGGCTTCATCGGCCGTGAGCTTGGACAGCCGCTCTTTTTGGTTGGCGATGGTCCCCGGCAGATCCCGCACGCTGCGGCGGGCAACGTACTGCTCGTCGAGGTGATTCTTCTTGAGCAAGTTGAGCCGTTGCAGTTCGGCGTCGGCCTCGGCGAGCGTCAGCACCGCCGGGTTGCCCGACGCGATGGCCTTCACCTCGGCGTAGGAGAGTTCCTGGCTGCCGATGTCCTCGGCCCGGCGGGCGGCGTTGTCGCCGGTGATGACCTGCGAGATGAACCGCGCCTTGGTCTCCAGCGCCTGCCACATGTAGGCGTCGAATGACCCTTCGGTGACGTAGCGGTAAATCGCCACTTCCTCGTTGGTATTGCCCTGGCGGAGGATGCGGCCGTCGCGCTGTTCGACCTCGGCCGGCTTCCACGGGGCGTCGAGGTGGTGCAGGGCGACGAGCCGTTTCTGGACGTTGGTGCCGGTTCCCATCTTCTGCGTGCTGCCGATCAGCACCCTGACCTGTCCGTTCCTCACCTTCTCGAAGAGGGCCTGCTTCTTGGCGTCGGATTCGGCGTCGCCGATGGCGGCGACCTGTTCGCGGGGAATACCTTGGTTAACCAGCTTCTCGATGATCTCCTGGTAGGGCGAATACCCCCACGGGGTCGGATTGACGCCCATGTCGGCGAAGATCATCTGGGTGCCGAGCGTCGGCGTCGAGCGCTGCCAGGTCGCAACGACGTTATCGACAAGGCGGTTGACCTTCGATTCCGGGAAGTCGGGGGCGGTGGCCGAAAGCATCCGTGCGTCGGTGGCGAGTTTGCGGCCGTCGGTGGTGATATTGAGGGCGTTGTCCACGCGCGGGTCCACTTTTTGAGACCGCAGGCGTTCGTAGCGCTCGACGAGTTCTTCCTGGAGGGCGTGCTGCTCCTCGGACATCGGGCAGGCGACGACAGTCGGCTTACCGCCTTGCAGGCGGGGCCGCGGCAGGTTCAGCATTTCGGCCGTCTGCACGTCGGAGAATGCGCGGAACATCTGTTGGAGTTCCGGCAGGTTGGTGAATCGTGCAAAGCGGCTGCGCGGACGCAGGCCGGCACCGTCGGGGGAGATTTCCATCGTGTCTACGACTTCGCCGAAGGTGGCGGCCCATGCGTCGAAATGCTCCAGCCCCCGGCTTTTCAGCCCCTCGGGGTCGAGGAACCGCTGCATCGTGTACATCTCGACCATCGTGTTGGAAATCGGCGTGCCGGTGGCGAACGTCACACCGTGGCCGGGGTTTTGCTCGCTCAGGTATCGGCCCTTCATGTACACGTCGAAGGCCCGCTCGGAACCGCCGGTCTGGATGCCGGCGACGCGGTCCATCTTGGTCGGGGTTTCGAGGTTCTTGAAGTAGTGGGCCTCGTCGATGAAGACGTGATCGACGCCGAGTTCGTCGAAGACCAGCCCGTTATCCTTCTTCTCCTCGGCGAGCAAGGTTTTCAGGCGTTCGGCCCGTGCCGCCTTCTGCTTCTCGATGGTCTTGATGAGGTTGCGGTTGGCCCCCTTCGCCCCGGCGTGTTCGCGCAGCAACTCGTCGTATTCGGCGATCTGTTGCAGCAGGAACTTCTCCTGGTAATCCCGCGACATGCCGACGCGCTCGAAGCTGCTGTGGGTGACGATGATGCCGTCCCACTCGCCGCTGGCGATCTTGGCGGTCAGGAACTTGCGGCGGTCGCGGCCCAAATCTTCCTTGGCGGCGACGAGCAGCTTGGCGTTGGGGTAAAGCTGCATGAACTCGCGTGAGAACTGCTCCAGCAGGTGGTTGGGAACGACGAACATGGGCTTCTGGATCAGTCCGGCCTGCTTCATCTTCATGCCGGTCGCGGCCATCGTGAACGTCTTGCCGGCCCCGACCGTGTGGGCGAGCAGCGTGTTGCCCGAACTCATGCCGCGCCACACGGCATCCATCTGATGAGGTCGCAGCGACAATGCCTGGTTCATGCCGGGGAAGTCGAGATGGGAACCGTCGAACAGGCGAGGACGTAAATTGTTGTAAGTGTCGTTGTAGACCCGCACCAGACGCTCGGTGCGGTCGGGGTCGGCGAATACCCAGGAGCGGAAGCGTTCCTTGATGAGCTTCTGTTTCTCGCGGGCCGCAAGGGTATCCTCCTGATTGACAACCCGTTCTTCCTTGTCGCCGTTCTGGATCGTGTCATAGATGGTCGGCGTCTTCATGTTGAGCGCCAGTTCCAGGAGCCATGTACCGTTGGCCCTGGCCGTCCCGAACTCGGAAGTGGCTGCCACGGACGCCTTCGCGGCGTAGTCGGCGTCCAGGCTCCAGACGGCATCTTTCTTCAGGTGGGCGACGGGGACGCTCGACGGATCGACCTTGAACAGGTCGGCGGCAAAGGCTTGCACGTCCCGTTCTGGTATCCACGGGGCACCGAGGTTGGCGTCGATGTCTCCGGGCAGCACGTCGTCGGGCTGCACCCCTCGTAGCTCCTCGGCGTTGCGGGCGAAGCCGGAGCCGGCCCGCTTGGCTGTGGCGAGCTTTTCGCGGACGTTGCCGGAGAGGTAGACATCGGCGGTCTCCCATTTGCCGGTGGCGGGGTCTTTGTAAATCAGGTCGCCGAGTTCCGATTCGACCTGACCCTCGGGCTTGCCATAGAGTTTTGCGATGAAGTCGAGGTAGACGCCACCGTGCTGGTTGAGGGAGACGAGCAACCCTTCCTCGGCGCTGCTGACCTTTGTGACCGGTGGCGTCTTGCCGACCACGTCTTTGGTCATGATGGCGGCCTTGGTCGCCTTGCCGGTGGTCTCGTCGTAGTCCTCCAGCGACATGACCAGCATGGCATCGGGGTCTTCCTTGAACTTCACCAGGTTGGGCATCCGCCGGATGGCCGTGCCGTCGGAAGTCTCGCCGAAGGTCGTCTTGTTGACCGGGCCGTAGGTGGCCGCGAACTGGTCGTAGGCCCGGTTCAGTTCCCGGCGGGCCTCGTTGCGATTGGAATCCGGCCAGCCCTCGGTCTGGGATTGCAGCAC
>JBGSSZ010000032.1:0-5243 GCA_041736785.1 Limnoglobus sp. | reverse complement strand
GCTGCGGAACCTGGAAGAACAACTCCGCCGTGAGCAATCCCTGATTGCCAACGATTCGGTCGATTGTGTGGTTTCCAATTGCGTTCTCAATCTGGTGCGACAACAAGATCGCCGCCAATTGTTCGCGGAAATCTTCCGCGTATTGAAGACCGGAGGTCGCGCGGCGATCAGTGATATCGTCTCGGACGAGGAAGTGCCGCAGGGATTGCAGCAAGATCCCGAGCTTTGGTCGGGTTGTATTTCCGGTGCTTTCCGAGAAGACAAGTTCTTAACCGCCTTCGAGGAGGCCGGCTTTCACGGCATCGAGATGGTCAAACGGCAACGAGAACCCTGGCGCACGGTCGAAGGCATTGAGTTTCGCTCCGTGACCGTAGTGGCTCATAAAGGGAAGCAAGGCCCGTGCCTAGAACGAAACCAGGCAGTGATCTATCGCGGCCCGTTCAAGTGTGTACAAGACGACGACGGTCATACCTACCAACGTGGCGCTCGCATGGCGGTTTGTGACAAGACGTTTCAATTACTCCAACGTCGGCCGTATGCGGGAATGTTCGATGCCATCGAGCCGAGGGAGTCGATTCCCTCAGCAGAAGCAAAGTCCTTCGACTGCCGTCGCAGCAAACTCCGCGACGCCCGCGAAAGCAAGGGAGCGGACTACAAGATCACGACCGAAGATCTGGGGCCCTGCTGCGGCACCGACGAGCCTTGCTGCTGACCGAAAGGAACCTCGATGACTGAATTGACATTAGCACGTCGCCAGAGCACTTTAACCGACCCGGCCGAGCAAACGCGGATTCTGGCAGGGGCTGTGCATGTGCCTCCTTTTGCGGAGGCGCTCGCACGACATGGTGAATGGCCGTTGATGACCAAAAGCATCGATGTCCTGCAGATCAATGTTGGCAAGGTCTGCAATCAAACCTGCCGCCATTGCCACGTGGATGCCGGCCCTGACCGCCGCGAATCCATGAATCGAGAAGTAGCCGAGGCGTGCCTGCGGTTACTCCGCACCGCCAACATCCCAACGCTCGACATTACCGGGGGGGCTCCGGAGATGAATCCCCATTTCCGCTGGCTGGTCGCTGAAGCGAAGGCTCTGGGGATACATGTTATTGATCGGTGCAATTTGACAATTCTCGTGGCTTCAGGATTCGAGGATCTTCCCGAGTTCCTGGCAGACCATTCGGTCGAAGTCGTCGCCTCGCTCCCCTGCTATCTCGAAGAAAATGTCGACAAGCAGCGCGGCAATCATGCGTTTGAACGGTCCATTCGGGCACTGCGGCGCTTAAATGAACTGGGCTACGGCATGCCCAATTCGCCATTGAGTATGTCGCTCGTGTTTAATCCCGTTGGCCCTTCACTGCCTCCGGCGCAGGACCGCTTGGAAGCGGATTATCGTCGGGAACTACGGTCGCGTTACGGCATCGAGTTCACGCGGCTCTATACGATCACCAACATGCCGATCAGCCGGTTCTTGGATGATTTATTGCAAAGCGGCAGGTTCGAGGCGTACATGCAGACGCTCGTCGAAGCATTTAATCCAGTCACGCTCGGTGGCTTGATGTGCCGTTCCATGCTATCCGTGGATTGGCAGGGAAATCTGTCTGATTGCGACTTTAATCAAATGCTCGGGCTGGGACTCGTTCCCGATCAGCCTCGCAATATTGTCGAACTCGACGACGACGCCCTCGCGCGACTGAAGAATCATCGAATCAACACGGGCGGACACTGTTATGGCTGCACGGCAGGCGCGGGATCAAGCTGTCAGGGAAGCCTCGCAATCACGCCGCGCGATAATCAGTTCGTCGCTGCTGCCGGTTCGTCTCCGGTCCCCATGAATTCCGACCGTGAGCAGGAGGCAACATGACGATTGCTCTCTTGCTGATCGCCGGACTATTGGTGGCTTTTGCGAACGGCGCCAATGACAACTTCAAGGGAGTTGCGACGTTGCTGGGAAGCGGCACCGCAGAATATCGACGAGCCCTACTCTTAGCGACGATCAGCACGCTACTGGGGTCCTTTACCGCCGTGTTTCTCGCCGGGGAACTGCTCAAGAAATTCAGCGGACGAGGCTTGGTTAGTGATGCCTTGACAACCCATGTGGACTATGCCGCCGCCGTTGCGATGGGAGCCGGAATGGCTGTTCTGATAGCAACCCGCGCCGGAATGCCGGTTTCAACAACCCACGGCCTGCTGGGCGCTCTGTTGGGGGCGGGCCTAGCGGCTGGGTCGCCCATTAACGTGGCGAGACTCGGCAGCGGTTTCATTTTGCCACTCTTACTCAGCCCGTTGCTGGCGCTCTCTACAACCGCCGTTGCTTATCTCCTGCTTCGTAGTGCCCGCCGACGGATAGGAGTTTCTGCGGACACGTGCCTTTGTGTTGGCAACGAGATTGTTGAAGTCGTAACGGTGGGACATGGGGTTGCGGCCATGCAACGCGCGAGCGAGCTGAGCCTCCAGGTTGGCGATACGGTGACCTGTCACCAACGTTATCGAGGACAGGTTCTTGGATTGGAAGCTGGAGCCGTTCTGGACTGGATGCACTACGGATCGGCGGGCATGGTGTGCTTTGCCCGCGGGGTCAACGATACGCCGAAGATCGCCGCACTGTTGTTACTTAGTACGCACCTGTCGGATACCTTCTCGATGTTGCTGGTGGGCGTTGCAATCGCGATCGGCGGAATCCTCAGCGGTCGACGGGTTGCCGACACGATGAGCCTCAGAATCACCAGCATGAGTCATAGCCAGGGATTTGTCGCCAACCTGATGACCGGTCTGATCGTCATCGCGGCCAGCCGGCTGGGAATGCCCGTTTCCACGACGCACGTCAGCTGTGGATCACTGTTCGGAATTGGCACAGTCACCAGGCAGGGAGATTGGAAGATGATCAGCAAGATTGCTGGGGCATGGCTGTTAACCTTGCCTTTGGGAGCGTCACTGGGAGCAGCCAGCCTCTGGTGCATCCGCTGGCTTGGTGTGAACTATGCTTAACGCCTCTGAATCACATTCGTCTTCGGCCGGCGTTTGCGTGTCAGGCGAGAGTGTGGCAACTCAATGCGTGTCGGCGCAACCGGATCGTGTGATCGTATTTGCCCGATTCCCCGAAGCCGGTCAGGCGAAAACTCGCTTGATTCCAGCCCTAGGGGCTGAACGAGCGGCGCGGCTTCAAGCGGTGCTGACAAGGAGAATCCTGGAGGTCGCGCGGCGGTTCTGTTCGGTTCGGCGGTGCGATCTGGAGGTGCGGTTTGCGGGGGGCGAAGTATCAAGCATGTGCAGCCTTTTTGGGGCTGAGAACCGGTATTCGCCACAACATGGAGCCAGCTTAGGAGAAAGGTTAGATCATGCGGTTTCAACGGCGTTCAAGGAAGGTGCGAAACGGGTTCTGGTAATCGGAACCGACTGCCCGGAGATCGAGCCGACGGTCTTAGATGTGGCGTTTGATAATCTGGCGCACGCAGATGTCGTACTTGGCCCGGCCATCGACGGCGGGTATTACCTGATTGGGTTGCGTGATCATAGGCCAGAGTTATTTCGAGAAATTGAATGGGGTACGGAGATCGTATTGCGACAGACGCTCGAACGAGCCCGACAGGCGCATTGCCAGGTGCATCAACTGAAACCTCTCTCCGACGTCGACTATCCTGAAGACCTGCTCGTTTGCCGGAATTTGCCGTCACAGTTCTCCGAGGTCTTGCCGACGCCGCAAGCGGGCCGGCTTTCGATCATCGTCCCGACGCTCAACGAAGAGCGAACGATTGAACACACATTGCAGCCGCTTTCCCAGCGTGCGGATATCGAAGTCATCGTCGCTGATGGCGGAAGCACGGATGAGACCGTAAGCATTGCGCTTCAACTGGGAGCTCGCGTCGTGCCCGTCCGGCCCGGGCGGGGGCGTCAAATGAACGCCGGAGCGGCGCTCGCGAGCGGCGAAATACTGCTGTTCTTACACGCGGACACAAGACTTCCAGCGAACTTTCAAAGTATCATTTGGTCGGCCTTGAATCACGATGCCGTCGCCGGTGCATTTCGGCTCCGAATCGATGATTCGCGCACGGCCCTCCGCTGGATTGAGTGGGGAGTGAACCTACGCTCGCGGTTTCTCCAAATGCCGTATGGCGATCAGGGGCTATTTGTGCGAGCGGAATTGTTCCACCAACTTGGCGGCTTTCCAAATTGGCCGCTTATGGAAGACTACGAATTGTGCCGGCGACTACGCAGGCAGGGACCAATCTTCTTGGCGAACGAGTCCGTCAGCACTTCGGCCAGGCGGTGGAACAAGGTCGGCATCTTTCGGACCACCTTGATTAACCAACTCACCGTGGCGGCCTTTCATTTCGGCGTTTCACCTCAGCGGCTGGCTCGCTGGTATGCGTCCTGGCTGAAGCGCGACGCCTCGTAAGCTGGCTGCCGAACAACCGCTCAAGGGCAGAGCATTCGTTTGTTCGGAGTAAGTTCGCCGTGTCGCGGCTCTGCCTAGCCGGAAAGTTTAACAAAACTTCTCTTTCTCCGTAAAGAAACGGATTGTCTCGCGACTAACCATCAGGCGGCAAGGGTAGCCAAGAACACTAGATACGCCTGAAAGGAAGTCACATGCTGGTACTCAGTCGAAAGCTGGGCGAACGGATTCATATCGGCGGCGTCGTATTAACCGTGTTGAAGGTACATGGGGGACAAGTGCGCCTGGGCCTGGATGCGCCAAGTGATGTGCGAATTCTCCGAGGCGAGTTGCGTGCACAAACTCAACACGAGAAACCGGTAGCTTAAGCGAAGCCCAGAGTGAAATGATTCTACTCCACTGACTTATGTAGTCGGGAAACAGCAAACACACTTTTTGAGAGGAACAATGACGATGGCAACTGCAATCAAATCGACGAGCAAGCGAGAGTTGAACGCCCATTCAGAAGCAACCAATTCAACTTGCTGCGGTGCGTCAAGATTTTCCAGAGCGATCCTGGGTGGCCTCGCGGGCACCGTCGCCATCACCATGATGATGTACTTGGTAGCCCCGATGATGCTGGGCCATTCGATGGACATTGCGAAGATGCTCGGCTCGATGTTGGGCGACAATTGGTGGGCAGGGATGGCCATGCATCTGGTCAACGGAGTCGTGATCTTCCCGCTGATCTATGCCTTCCTTCTGTACAAGATTCTGCCAGGAATGCCGGTGGTGAAGGGAGTTACCTGGGGCATCGCGCTTTGGCTGTTGGCTCAGGTCGTCGTGATGCCGATGATGGGTGCCGGATTCTTCA
>JBGSSZ010000012.1:0-2746 GCA_041736785.1 Limnoglobus sp. | reverse complement strand
ATCCTCAAAGGCGTGACCATCGGCGACCGGGCGGTCATCGCGGCGCGGAGCGTCGTGACCAGCGACGTGCCATGCGACGTCATCGCCGCGGGCAATCCGGCGAAAGTAATCCGCAGCCTGACACCAACGGACTCGTCGCCCGGTACGATCTGATGATGTTCGCCAATGTCATCATCCCTGCCGCTTCGCTGCCATACCTCGGTCTGCTGCTGCCGTGGAATATTGTCATTGTTCTCGCAGTCGAACTGTATGTCTGGAAGCGATTCAATCGGCAGGCCCCGCTGAGCGGATTGATCACCATGATCGTGCTGACGAATCTGGGGTCAACAGCGATCGGCTGTCTGGGAATGGACTTGTTCCGTCTGCCCTGGGGCTATGAAGAAGGTCCCAATGGCGCCGCATTGGTTTCGGATTCGTACCTGGGAATCGTCTTTGTCGCCATGCTGATTGCGTGCTTGATGAGTATTGCAATTGAAGGTTGCCTCGTCATCTTCTTCCGTAAGTGGCTGAATCTGCGACGCTGTGTGTTCTGCGTCGTCGTTGCAAACTTCTGCAGTTACATCGCGTTGAGTGCGGGACTGGCCGTGCTGTTCATCGGGTCTCCGTAGAATACCGGGCCATGTCAAATGCTGCTGTCACTGGTTGTGATGCGAATTTCGTGCTCGGCGCGGCGACGCTGCTGCGCGACGTGAAGAAGTTCCATCCCGAGGTAAAGCGGTACTGCATCACGCCGGCGTCGGACGCGGAGATCGTCCAGGCCAAGCTGGGCGACCTGGCCGAGGTGTTTCCCGCTCCGCGGGACATCACGGTGATCCCCAAAGCGATGCAGCCGGCACTCCTCAAACTCTTCACTCCGCTCGTGGACGCGGACATCGCAGTGTGGATCGACTGCGACATGATTCTCTGCCGTCCGGCACCGGAGTTGTGGGACGTGAAGCCCGGTGAAGTCGTAGCTGTGCAGGACACGGCGTACAAAATCCTCTACATGGTCGAGCCCGAGCTTCGCGAATTATTTACGAAGCAGTTCCCCGATATTGTCGAAAGCCGCGGCTTCAATGGCGGACTGTTTGCATTGCGATGCGACGAGTGGAAAGATCTGCCCGAGCGATATGAGATGGCATTTCAAGCGGGCGGGTATGCTCATCATCCGAAGATCTGGGATCAGCCATTTTTGAATGGTCTGATGCAGCCGCGGGTTCGCTATCTGCCGCGAGCGTTCAATGCACATCATGTATTCGATTATTCGATACCCTCAGATGTGCGGCTGGTGCACTTCACGAATGTGCCCAAGCCGTGGCAGCCGGGGTATCCCCGGCACGAACCCGCGTACTACTACTGGCTGCGTTATGGCCTGGGGGAGGAGCGTTCCTGGCCGCTCGTGCGGGCGAAGCTTCGGATCTGGGCGCGGACGCCGCGACGCCGGCTGAGTCGCTGGCTGAAGAACCGCGGCTGAGTGCGATCCCTATAGTGACCAGATTCCTTCTGCCGGATTTGTCATGACGTTGTCCGATTCGCCTGCGATTCCTGCGTATTTCGACCTGTTGAAGAAGTGCCTGACCGACACGCTGCGGGAGGAGCTCTATCGTCCGCTGCTGCCGCAGGGTGCGGCGAAGCAGTTTGTGGCGAAGGTGATGCAGGCGGTGGTCGCGCCGACCGGGCTCGATCTGGTGAAGCGTGTCCGCACGGAATCGAGCCGTCGCCACGAGGGCAAGGACTGGCCCGCCCACGCGGAGACGATGATCGGCCTGAAGCGGCTCGATCAATTGCAGGCGTGCGTCGAGCAGGTGCTGCGCGACGACGTGCCGGGCGATTTCATCGAGTGCGGTGCCTGGCGTGGCGGTGCGACGATTTTCATGCGCGCCATGCTGCAGGCGTATGGCGACCCCGCTCGCCGGGTCTGGGTCGCGGATTCCTTTGAAGGTCTGCCGCGGCCCAACGTCGCAGACTACCCGCAGGACACGGGCGATCTCCACCACACCTGGCCGCAACTCGCGATCAGCCTCGAAACCGTGCAGGCCAATTTCGCCCGCTACAACCTGCTCGATGACCGCGTGAAGTTTCTCAAAGGCTGGTTCAGCGACACTCTGGCGAACGCGCCCGTCGATCGACTCAGCGTGCTCCGCGCCGATGGCGACATGTACGAATCAACCATTCAAATCCTCGACGCTTTGTATCCACGACTCAGCGTCGGCGGCTACTGCATCATCGACGACTGGGGAGCAGTCCCGGCGTGCAAGCAGGCCACGCAAGACTACCGCGGCAAACACGGCATCACCGAAGAAATTCACATGGTCGATTGGAGCGGTGCCTGGTGGCGCCGCGAACGCTGACCTGCGTGGCACGATGTGTGACGAGGTGTTAGTCTGATGGTGGAGGTTTTTATGACAGCCACACTGCAACGGTCGCAGTCGATGTCGAAGCCAGCGGAGCAACCCTGGCGTGTGTCACGCGACGAGTACTATCGGCTCGCCGAACTCGGTTTCTTCGATGGCCAGCATGTCGAACGTATCAACGGAGAAATCCGCGTCATGAGCCCGACCACCTGGAAGCACTCGCTGGCCGTGAGTCTCGTTGATCGGGCACTGGCGAAAGCGTTTCCCGGCGATTAGGCGTTCGGAACGTCGAGTTTTACCCGAACTTGGCCTATTCGGGACCAGCAGGTTCGTGACAGGATGCCGCGTCGCGTACCCCGGAACCCCGAGATCGAGTCATGGACGACACCACCAGCGATGACCTCCTCCGCTTT
>JBGSSZ010000352.1:0-2676 GCA_041736785.1 Limnoglobus sp. | reverse complement strand
GTCGTCGTCGAAGTCGGGGCGGCGACGCCGCGGCGAACGTCGCTCAACGCGACGGATGCGGGAGACACCCATCCAGAGGATGATTGCTGTGAGCGTCCACTGAGCGGCCACATAGGCGAAGCCGATTCCATAGAACCAGTCTGTGTTCTGCCGTACCTGGTGCAAGCCGACGAGCACAGCGACCGGGCTCAGCAGCGGATAGACCCCGCCGCCAAAGAAGACGTAAAGAGCCGCGAGCCCGTACGCGCGGAACATCGCACCGCGGAATGTGGATGCGTACACGGCTGCCGTGACTCCCGCCGCGGCGAGCAGAGCCACCGTGCTCCCAGTCAGGAAATAGCCGAAGATCAGAAACTCCGGATCGACTCCACCAACCAGGCCCGTGATCGCCAGCACGGGTAGCCCGGCGAACATCACACCCAGCAGAAACACCACACGCCCAGCAAACTTCCCCAGCACGATCTCGCGATTGCTCAGATCGGTGGCGAGCAGGTACTGCCACGTCCGACGCTCCTTCTCCTCGGCAATGCTCCCCGCGGCGTAGGCGGGCGTCAGCAACACCATCACACACATCTGCGCCACCAGCAGTGTCAGCGAAAACTGCTCTGCAAAGCGGGACGACTCGCGGATGCTCAGTTCCTGCTGCGTCCCGAAGAAGATGTCGGAGATGTTCGCGTTGCTGAACCAGATCATCGTGAAGACGAGCAGCGTGAGCAGCAAGGTGACTGCGAGAATGGTGCGGCTGCGGGCGTCCTGACCCCGGCGGGCAAGGCGGACCAGATCCCAACTGAACAATGGGCCGATGATGGGCGTGCGTCGGTGTTTGGTTTGGGGTCGGTTCGCACGGCGGGTGACTGGCCGCGCCATCGGCAAGGCGACGGGCACCGGCTCAGCGTCGGCAGGCTCGTCGCTCATTTCGTCTGCTTGTCCTGCACGCCGAGCATGGCACCGATCGCGCCGAACGGTGCCACCAGCGGCTTCGGCCAGTTGTCCGCGTACTCCTTCGACTTGGTCACATCCGTGTTGAATCCGTTGACGCGGGCCAGGTGAAAGCGGCCCCACGCGTGGCCGAGCATATAGTCTTTCCCGCTGAGATCCGCCGGCAGCACAGCGTCGCTGTCGGAGACAATCTCGGTCTTCCGCGCTTGCAACTTCTGATGCAGTGCCTCGGCCGTGGCATAGGCCCGCAGAGCGGGGTCGCCGATGGCATTGATGAAGCGATCGGACTTGGCCTTGTCCCCAATGCGACCCGCCACGGACGCGAGCATTAAGAGCGGTGCCTGCTGAATCAGCGGTGCACTGGGAGCTTTGGGTTCGCTGATGACTTTGTCGGCTGCCTCCACAAACGGCTCCGGCGACGCGGCGATCTCAGCACCCAGCGCGAGCGCGCGGATCCGTGAGTCCGCAGTCCCGGGGCGACTCGCCATCTCAAGTGCCGCGGCTGCGTCCTTCTTCGCCAGATGCTGGGCCGTGAACGTCTGGCGGGCGTCGTCGCTCGGTGCCCCGCTGGTCTCGCCGACATTCGGGATCGGGCCCTTCATGTCCAGCAGGTGCCACAGGGCGTGGGCCGAAGTGGGCGGCGGATTCGTCGGCGGGTTGTTCGCGAGCATCAGCGCCACATTATTCGCCACCGCAGTGGCTTCGGGGATCAGGCCCGCACGGAACAATTCCAGACCGATCTGAGCGTGGATCTCGGGCTCCTCCTCTTTCGAGAAGCCGGAGTTCATGCACTGCAGAATGACATTCGGCTGTCCGCGGGCAATCAGTTCTCGTGCCAGGCGTCGAGCCGTGGCGGCGCGGATTTCAAAGTCTGCCCCCTTCTGGAGCATCGCTGTGAAGACCCGCTGCAGCAGCCGCAGCACTCCGCCCGCGGCCGTGGCATCGGGTCGTATCGTCGCCCGGCCGCCGCTGCCGATTTCCGGCACCCAGGGGATCTTGTTCCCGTCGAGGAGGTCCTGCCCTGTGCCGCCGAGGTTGAGCAACTGGATCGCAAGTTCACCCATGAGGGCATCGCGGTCACTGCCGCGCGGTGCGCCGTTGAGTGAGTCGAGTGCTTTGGCGTAGAGATCGACGGCCTTGTCCAGCATCTTCGGGTCATTCTGCCGGGCGGCATACTCGCCATAGCCCATGTGCAACAGGGCCCGATGCAGCGGCAACGACTGGAAGTCCTCACTGTCCGCGACGGCACTGTTCTTTTCAAAATCGACGAGTGCGACATTCTGCCGCGAGCGGTTGCTGAAATACATCCACGTTCCGGCCATCGCCGCCAACAACAGCAGCACGATGGCCGCGCGCTGGAGCTTGACCTTGAGCGGCACCGGCTCGACGCCGTCGTCGATCACGCCCGTCTTCAGCAGCGTTTCACCGCTGACCATTGAGGTGTCGCGGGCACTCGTCACATTCTCGAGTGTCTCTTTTTTCGCCATGGACGGACCGCCGCCGCCCGTACGCCAGTCCGCAGCTTTGGCAACTTTCTGCTCCGGCACCTTCTGGCGGTGCTTGCAGTCGGGGCAAAGCACGTTCTTGCCCTGCATGTCCCAGGGCTCGGTCCACTTGTGCTCGCAGATCACGCAGGTCATCGCGACGGTGCGGCTCTCGACCGGCACCTCGTCCGCAGGCGCGTCCGCGAGCACGGCCATGGCCATCGTCTCGGCGTCGATGGGGCGGGCGTTCGGC
>JBGSSZ010000663.1:0-9154 GCA_041736785.1 Limnoglobus sp. | reverse complement strand
TCGTGCTGCGGCACGACGCGGAGCGTGGGCCGGCGTCGTGCGGGTCGGGCCCGCGATTTGCCTGTTGGCAGATATGCCGAGAGTCGCAGTTGGAAGTGGTTGTAGAGAAAGCCAAACGCAGCCCCGGCCAGCGGCAGCGCGGGCTCGGAACGAGCACCGCCGCCCAGCATGCCGAGCATGTTCAACACCACGATCCCGACTGCCACAGTCCACATCGGCACCGGCAGCACAAAGAACAGACGTACTACGCTGTGGGGATGGCGGCACGCGTACAGCACAAGCAGTGCGGTGATCGGGCCCGACGAGCCAAACGATGGCCACCTCGGATTCTCGATTCCCGTGAACCGTGCCACGAATTCGATGGTCTGCGTGAAGAGCACGGCACCGATGTAGAAGCAGAGCAGTTCCGGGCCGCCGAGATCGTCTTCGATGCCGCGGCCGAAGAAATAAAGAATCAGCATGCTGAACGCGATCGGCAGCAGATTGGACGAGTCGTGTAGGAATGGCGCAGTGAAGAACCGCCAGAATTCGCCTTCGAGAACGCGAGAGATTCGGAACTCGCCTGCTTCGAGCAGGCGATCATCCCCGCCGGGGGACTTCGACAGAACCTGCATGATGAACAAAGCCAGCATGCTGGCGATGAGCCAGATCGTGACCTTGCCCGAAACCCAGTTGCGGTAGCCGCTCGGTTCTTCGCGGTAGTATTCGCGATCGTAGAGGCCCATCCGCGCGATTCCTGAAGGCAGTAGTTCAAAGTTTAGCATTTGTGCGGATTCCCGCAACTGCGCGGTCAAATGTGATTGCAACGGGACGCTCCCGAAAGCGTGCCTCCGACGCCACCTGGGGCGAGGCGGTACAACCGTCAGACCATTTCGCCGATTTGAACGCTTGGCAAGCCGCGCATCACGAGCTAAAACGGTGGAGCGATGCCTGCTTACCCGCCGCACTCTGGCGGGGTTGAGATTGAGTCCCCGTTTTATGGCGCGACGAACCGAGGTGATGGCGCGACGCCCAATCACCCTGCCGATGCGACGATCCGACCGCTTTCTTTCGGGCTTGGCCGACTACGATCGCGTCGTGCTCGTCAGTCACATCCACCCCGACCCCGACAGCCTCGGCAGCATGTTCGGGCTGGCTCAACTGGTCGAGAGCAAACTCCGCAAACCCACGATCATGACCCGCGACGGACCGATCAGTCGTGCCGAAAATCGGGCCATGGTCGAGACACTGCACCTCGATCTCAAACCCATCGAGAAAATCCGCTGGCGACCCCGCGACGCGATTGTCATGGTGGACAGTCAGCCGAACACCGGTCGGCACAGCTTTGAGTCGAAACACATCTACGCCGTGCTCGATCATCACGAGACTCCAGGCGATCTGAAGAACGTCGCCTTCACCGACGTTCGGCCCAACTTGGGTGCCACCTGCACGCTGGTGGCCAAGTATCTCAACGAGCAGCGGGTGCCACTCAGCGAAAAAATCGCGACAGCACTGCTCTATGGCATCGAGACGGAAGTGACGGGCTATCCCCGCGAAGCATGCCATTCCGACGACGAAGCCCTGCTGGAGCTGTATCCGCATGCCGACAAGGATTTGCTCGCACAGATCCGCAATGCCCGCCTGCCGCACAGCCATTTTGAGTGCCTGCTGCAAGCCCTGCAAAGTTCGTTCATCTATGACCGCTTGATCGTGAGTTGGGTCAACCCTTTGCCGCAACCGGAGCAGGCAGCGGAGGTGGTGGACTTCATGATTCGCTTTGAGAAAGTCGATTGGGCCCTCTGCTGCGGTGTGTTTGAGGACCGACTCGTCCTCTCGGTGCGATCCGTGTTCGCGGATGCCCGGGCGGGAGAGTTGCTCCGCAAGGTGGTGGGTCGCTTGGGCAAAGCCGGCGGACACGATCGTCGGGCCGGCGGCAGCATCAAGCTGAAGAGCACTTCACTGACAGCCGTCGAAGAACTGCAGACGAAACTGCGGAAGCGATTGCTGAAGGCACTTCACATTCAGGAAAGCCGCGGTCAACGGCTTGTGCCGCTGCGCGACATGCTTTCGAACCTGCAGCGCGACTGATGCAGCTGCAGGTTGTAACAACTGTCGTGTCACTTGTCTGTAACGCGAAGATTCACTACAACCGGTAGGCCTACCGTGAATTTGCTGATTATTCGACGTATATTCCGCACCTTTTTGCCGCCTCGACGTATCTAGCTGTGTGATCAGACCGGGCACCATTTGACTCGCTCGCTAAAGTGAGTTACCGAAATGGGATTTTCCGCGGGTGATTTCCGCTCGTGGCCCGATTCTTGCGACATTCACTCAAGACCACACCGCGCCGACGCGGATGAACCACTGAAGGAGGTGCAGCATGGCCCGCACCGATGCACTCAAGAAACTCCAGAAAACACTGAGCGGCCGCGGTAATGAACTGCGCCGCCGACTGGGCTCCGACTTGGCCTCGCTTGGCACGTCGAATTCACCCGACACTGCCGTCGCCGCACTCAACAGTGCCGACATCGAGCTTTCGTCGCAACTCGCCGAACTCGAAGCCCGCGAACTCGCGCAGATCGAGACCGCCCTGGCACGGATCAAGCAGGGCAAGTACGGCCTCTGTGCCGGCTGCAACGGGAAGATCCCCGTCGCCCGACTGACGGCATTGCCCTACAGCACGCTCTGCATCGCCTGTCAGCGGGAAGTCGAAAAGGACAGTTCCTGGCTACAGGACCGGATTGCTGAGCACTGGGGCGACGTCAGCGATGGCAGCGAACCCGACGTGAACCTCCGCGACATCGAGTACAACTACTCGCGATAATGAGAGCAATCAGAACGCGGATCCCGCGGATGTTTCACGGATTCAAGACCTGCAAATCTTGAATCCGAGTTGATCCGCGGGATCCGCGTGCTTTTTTTGCCCATTGAGAGGATAGGAAGCTTATTCCGCTTGTGACGCCACATCGACCGCCACAATCCAGTCGTCGGTAATAATTTCATTCAGTCCGGTCGTGATGCCGTGTAGATTTTGGCGTCTTGACTGGGATCAACTTCATGATGCGGAACAACTGGTCGATTGCCTCCTTGCTCCTGGTTGGCGGTGTCGCCGGCGGCGCGTTGAGCGAGATTTTTCTGCGGCCCGGCGGCCCCGTCTACGCGGCACCGCCTCTGCCTGCAACACCTGTGGGGCTCGACATGCCCTACGCGGGTGCCGATTTTGAATCGGTGGTCCGCAAGCTGACGCCCTGCGTCGTGTCGGTGGACGCCGTCAAGCCCGCTGCCGCGACCGCAAAGACCAAGTCCACCGAGGAATCCGGCTCCGGTGTGATCGTGCAGTTCGACAATATTCCGGGCAGCTTCATCGTAACCAACAATCACGTCGTCTCAGGAGCCAAGCCGGAAGAAGTGTCGATCACGCTGGCCGACGGTCGCGTCCTCAAGCCGATCCGCGTGCTGGCCGATCCCGAATCCGACATTGCACTGCTCTCCGTCGACGCGCCGAACCTGCAACATGCGCCGCTCGCCGATAGTGACCGCGTCCGCGTCGCCCAGCTTGTACTCGCCTTCGGCAGCCCGTTCGGACTGAATCAGACCGTGACCCACGGCATCATCTCGGCCAAGAACCGCGGACAGATCAGCCTGGGGAACACCATCCGCATCAAGGAATTCCTGCAGACCGACGCCGCAATCAATCCCGGCTCCAGCGGCGGACCGCTCGTCGGCATGGACGGAAAAGTTGTCGGCATCAACACCGCCATCGCCAGCAACAACGGCAACAACTCCGGCGTTGCGTTCGCCATCCCCATCAATCTCGTCAAGCGCATCGGTCGCGAACTTGTCGAGAAGGGTGTCGTGCAACGTGGCTACCTCGGCGTGCAACTCGCACCCACACTCGAAGCTGCGGAGGCCCTGAAGCTCGGGCTCGACAAAGTCCGGGGGGCACTCGTCGACACCGTGCATCCCGGTAGCCCCGCCGCCACCGCGGGCTTGAAGCACGGCGACGTCATCCTGCAACTGGAGACCATCGACCTTCGCGACGAAAACCACTTGATCAACCTGATCTCGAATCTGCCCGCCAATCACAAGGTCCGTCTCGGCGTCTGGCGGGAGAAGACCGTCGTGAGCATCGACGTCACCATCGGCGAGTGGACCGCTTCCGCGAAGAAATAGCAATCCCTTGTTCCCGACCTGAGGTCGGAAACGTGTGGCAACAAAACGCACGCAGCCCGCGGAATGACTCCGCGGGCTGCGTGCGTTTCTGCCGATGGTGCTCAGTCGTCGTCGCGCTTGTTGCGCATCTTGATCATCACAACCACCAGGCCGATCAGGAGCACCACCATGAGGCCCATAAACCAGTATTCGCCCATGAAATCCGGCATGATCTGATACCTCTCGGAGTTGTGGAGTTTCGCGTGTTTCAGGTCGCGAGATTCATTCGCAGGGCCTGCGGAACTTCCCGCCGGGCGCTTCCGTGCGAACGTGACAGTTTTCTACAATCCAACGCCGTTGGGTGCAAGAGATTCAGCGATTTTTTGCAATTCTCGCAGAACCCTTCAGCTCAATAGCTCCGCCAGGTTCGCCTGCAGCACCTTCATCTGCTGGGCCAGATCACTGACAAGATCCCGCTGCTGCTGCACCACCTCGGGCGGGGCCTTGCTTGTGAAACTCTCATTCGCGAGCTTGGCATTCGTGCTGTCGTGCGTTTTCCGCATCTGCTCGATCTGCTTCTCCAGTCGTTTGGCCTCGACTGCCGGATCGATCAGCCCCGCGAGTGCCACATAGGCTTCGAACTCCGGATTCACCAGCGTCGCCGCCTGCTTGGGCTTCAGCACGGTCGGCCCGCATTCGAGCGACTTCAACTGCCCGAGCGAAACGATGAATGGCGAGAGAGCCGCGAGATCATCCGCCACACTCGCGGAGCAGCGCACCATGACGTCGAGTGGCTCTTTATCAATGCTGTAACGGTTGCGAATTTCGCGGATGCCGCGCACGAGCTCCTGCATGCGGGCGATGCCAGTCTCGGTTCCGACGTCGATCAGCACATCGGAGTAGTGCGGCCACTTGGCGATGCAGCAGCTTTCCTCCGCAGCCGCGGGGAAAGGGAGCCCGCGCTCCGGCGCGACCTCGCCGAGAGCGTGCCAGAGCGATTCCGACACGAACGGCATGATCGGGTGGATCAGCCTCAGGATGCCGTCGAGTACGCCCACGAGCACACGCTGGCAGACCGGATCCGACCGCCGCGACTTCGACATCTCGATGTACCAGTCGCAGAACTCGTTCCAGACAAAGTCGTAAATGAGCTTAGCCACCTCGGCGAAGTGGTAGCCTTCCAGCTTCTCCGTGACTCGGTTCGCAGTGGTGGCCAGCCGCGAGACGATCCAGCGGTCCTCGATTGCGAGCGTCTCGATGTCGATCTCGCCCGGCGTGTAGCCCTCGAGGTTCATCAGGATGAACCGTGTCGCGTTCCAGATCTTGTTGGCGAAGTTGCGACCCAGTTCGAACTTGTCCGAGCCCTGTTTTGCGGTGGGGAGCGCGGTGTCGTCGATCGGCCACGGCCCGCCAGGGCGGAACTCCTTCTTGCACGCCGGGCAGGCGAGCTTCTTCGTCCGCATATACATGTGCTCCTGCTTCACCGGCACCTGAGCCGAGCAGTGCGGGCACACATTCACCACCGGCAACCGCGAGTCCTGCGTCTCGGTCGCGAGGTTGACCATTGCATAGCGGAGTGCGTCGGTGCCGTAGAGTTCGATGATGTCGAGCGGATCGATGCCGTTGCCTTTGGACTTCGACATCGTCTCGCCGAACCCGTCGAGCATCTTCGGATGCACATAGACTTCGTGAAACGGAATTTCGCCGACGTTGTAGAGCCCCGTCAGCACCATGCGGGCGACCCAGAGCGTGATGATGTCCCGCGACGTGCAGAGTGTGCTGGTGGGATAGTAGTAATCGAGTTCCGGTGTCTTCTCCGGCCACCCCAGCGTGCTGTACGGCCACAAGGCGGAGGAGAACCAGGTATCGAGGACTTCATCCGACCGAAAATACGCGTCGCCTTCGAGATCGGGAATCGAATGAGAATTGTCGTTGAGAATACAAACATGAATCGTTAGATTTTCAGCATCTGGAATGATATCGCATTCACCAATCCAGTGGTTGCGGGTTTGCTTCCATGTCGTAATCTGCCATTGATAGTCTTCGTCATCTGTGCACTTTCTCGTCCATACCGGAATGCGGTGCCCCCACCAGAGTTGGCGGCTGATGCACCAGTCGCGCTTCTCGCCGAGCCAGTCGAGGTACGCGTTTTTATAGCGCTCCGGAAAAAACTTTACGCGATCACTCAACACGGCTTCAATCGCCATTTGTGCAAGCCCAGCTTCTTCGCCCTCCGCCTTCCGCCCTCCGCCTTCCGCCTTACCCCCTCCGCCATTCATTCGAACGAACCACTGAGCGCTCAAATACGGCTCGATCGGGCTCTTGCTGCGGTCGCTGTACTTCAGCGGGATCACGCGATCCTCCTTGCCCTCATAGAGTCCAAGTTCCTCCATCGCCTTCACCACCGCCTCGCGGGCCTTGAAGCGGTCCTGGCCCTGATAGGCACCACCCTCACTATTGATGGTGCCATCGGGATTGAGGATGTTGATGATGCCAATCGACGGGTTGCGCTGCCAGCAGGTATAATCGTTGGGATCGTGAGCCGGCGTCACCTTCACGCAACCGGTGCCGAGTTCGGGGTCGGCGAGCAGCCCGTCCGCAATGATCGGGATTTTGCGGTTCACCAGCGGCTGTAGCACATGCTTGCCAATAAGGGCCTGATAGCGTTCATCGCTTGGATGCACGCAAAGCGCGGTGTCGCCAAACATTGTTTCCGGGCGAGTCGTGCTGAACTGGATGTATTGTTTTTCTCTCCTTGACGGTCGTGCCTCGTCGATCACTTCATACTTGAACGTCCAGAAGCCGCCCTTCGTGTCCTCGGTATACGTCTCATCATCCGCCACGCTCGTCTGCAAGTGCGGGTCCCAGTTCACCAAGCGTTTGCCGCGATAGATGTAACCGTCGCGGAACATATTGAAAAATGTCTCGCGCACGGCTTTCGCACACTGATCGTCGAGAGTGAAGCGGATGCGCTCCCAGTCGCAACTGCAGCCCAACTGTTTCAATTGCTCGACGATGCGGGCTTCATATTTGTCCTTCCATTCCCAGATACGCTTCACCAGTTCCTCGCGGCCGAGGTCGTGGCGGGTCTTCTTTTCGCTTTGGAAAATCAGCCGCTCGACCACCGCCTGCGTGGCGATCCCGGCGTGGTCCGTGCCCGGCATCCAGAGCGCGTTGCGCCCCTGCATCCGCCGCCAGCGGATCAGCACATCCTGCAGCGTGTTGTTGAGTGCGTGCCCCATGTGCAGCGCCCCTGTCACGTTGGGCGGCGGGATCACAATCGTGTACGGCTCGCGGTCGTCCGGCTCGCTGCGGAAGTAATTCTTCTCGTTCCAATGCGCAAGCCACTTCGTCTGCGCTTCCTTGGCGTCGAACGTCTTGGGCAGTTCCATGATTGGCTTCCTTGATCTGGGAGTAAATCGTGTGCATGTTGTAAAAGAAAAACCCCGGAGCGAAAGGCTCCGGGGTGACAGTGCTGCGCGAACGCCCCCGGAGTCAGGTCATGGGAACGACGACGACCACGGAATTTGCAAGCGCAGTATTCATGAGGGTAGGATAACGCGGGAGAGCGAACGTGTCAATCAGGAGCGAAAAATCTCATCGACCGCGACCCGCCAACTCGGCAACGCCGGCTCCGCGTCAGCGATTTCGCCCGTGCGGAAAACGGTGACGTCGGTCAGCGTAGTGTACTTGGAAATGGTCTTCGCCACGGGGTCCACATCCCAAACCACGACCGTGCCGGCGTGAAAGTAGTCATTGCGTTTAATGTCGAACTCGCGATCCATCTTGGGGCCGTAGTCACTCTGGCTTCTGACTTCGACAGCAAAAATCGGATGGCCCGGGATATAGCTCATCGGATCTTCGGGCAACGGCCCGATGTAGAACGATGCATCGGGCGAAATGGAAAGCCGTCCCGAGGGCAGCGGCGACTCAAACCCGTAAGCGCATGCGTCAAAGATGGCACGTCCCGATTTGGATTGCTTGCTGTAGTCTCTCAAGCTCACACCGATTTCCGCTGCGACGTGTGTGGGTAAGTAACCGTTGGGCATGAGCGGAACGATCCTTCCATTGATGAGTTCAGCCCGAGGCTTGTAGTTCATCAGGTCGTCGAGTGTCGCGTTCTGCAGAGTCAGCATGCTCATTGCTTGTTCTCCTGATTCCATTATTTCAGAGTTGGCTGCATAGGTCAATCACGCCTTGCAACGACATGCTTTTCGCTCCAGACGGCGTCATCGCGGGACGGCCAGTCGCTGCGGTAATGCGTGCCGCGGCTTTCGGTGCGCTCGCTGGCGGCGGCAATCATCAGCTTGGCAACCGTGAGCAGATTCTGCAATTCCCAACCCTGACGCGAGTCGAACTCCCGCGCCAGCACATAGCGGCACCAGAAGTCGACATCGGTCTTCGCTTCCTCAAGACGGGCCGCGTCGCGGACGATCCCCATCTTGCGCACCATCAGGCTCCGCAGTGAGTTGGTCAAGTCAGCCACATCCAGATGCTCATCGGGGTCGTCGTCGTCGGTGACGGTGTACTGGAGGGGGCAGCGAATCGCCGTCGTGGGGCTGAGGGTGAGAGCTGCTGCCACGCCGCGGCCGCAGATCGCACCGTAGACGAGCCCTTCGATCAGACTGTTGGATGCGAGCCGGTTGGCTCCGTGCAGTCCGCTGGACGTCACCTCGCCGGCAGCCCATAGTCCGGGTAGCGTCGTTTTTCCGTCGGCATCGACTGTGACGCCGCCCATCATATAGTGGGCACCCGGCCTCACAGGGATGCGGTCTTTGCAGATGTCGAGCCCGAACCCGCGGCATACGCGGCTCATCCCGGGAAAGCGGTTCTGCACGAGTGCCGGGTCGAGGTGGCTGAGATCGAGATAAACATTCGGATGCTGCGTGCGTTCCATCGTGCCGAAGATATTGCGGGCGACCACGTCGCGGGGGGCGAGTTCGCCGCGGGGGTCGGCGGCGAGCATGAAACGCTCGCCATGGACATCGCGGAGATAGGCCCCCTCGCCGCGGACGGCTTCGCT
>JBGSSZ010000640.1:0-4998 GCA_041736785.1 Limnoglobus sp. | reverse complement strand
TCCACCGCTTCGCGGAACCGGGCCAGGCTTGCGTGGAACTCCCGCTGACGCTTTGCCGGTACCAGCGTCCGCAGTTGCTTGCGCACAGCGGCGAGGAACGTGTCACGGGTCAGGTCGCTGTTCTTGTCGAGATAGTCGCGGACGCCCTTGCGCAATGCGTCAAGCGGCGTGGCCTGAGCCGCGTAGCCGGTGATCAGAATGGCGACGAGATCGGGCTGAAACTCGACCAGGTCTTCGAGCAGTCGCAGCCCATCGCTGCCGGTTCCGAGGTTCCAGTCGAGAATCGCAAGGTCGATGGGCTCCGTATTCGCCGCGAGCAGGGCCGACTCCGCATCCCCGACGGAGAGCACTTTCAGCGGCAGCCCGCTGGAGGCGATCCATTCACCGAACGTCCGCCGAACGGATTCTTCATCGTCGACGATCAGGATCGTTTCGGTCATGGCCGTCCCGATTTCCGTTCCAAGGCCTGATAGGCCCGGAACGCTGCAGCGAAGTCGCCCGCAAGCAGTGCGGCCACACCTGCATGACGCTGACTGGCCTGCTGACATTGCCAAGCGACGAGCTGACTGAGGTCCGCCTTGCAACGGCGGCAGGTGGTGCCGGCATCATTGCCGGCTTTGCAGCAGGGGCAGACCACGCTCATGCATCCTCCAAATAGAAGAGCACATCGCTCAGTTGCCCGCAGGCGTGGGTGAGGTCGTCCCAGCGGCATTCGGTCATCGCGGCGCGGACGTCGTCGATCAAGCGATCGATTTCCAGGCGGTCGTCGATCGCCGCCTTCATGCGGATGCGGTCGGCTTTCTCAATCAGTGCCTTCGCCTGAACCGTTTCGCGCTGCCCTTCCTCCGATTCCCGTGGCCGGGACGTCATCTCCACCGCATCGGTAGCCTCGCCTTCGGCAGGAAGATCCCAGAGGCGATTGAGTCGCTGCTGGGCGGCATCGCGCTCTTCGAGTGCGAAGCGGGCCATCGCGTTGTCGATGGTGATCTGCTTGACGAGGCCGGTGGCTTTCTCCCGCGCCGCGACTTTCAGCGTCCCGTCGAGCGTGAGATCGAGTTGCACCACGATCGGGTTTCCCGCGGGCACGCGGCCGAGGCCTTCGATGAGGAACTTTCCGACGCGGTGGTTCCGCCGCACGTCGCCGCTCTCGCCCTGATAGACATCGATCTCGACCGTCGGCTGCGAATCGTAGACCGTGCAGAAGACTTCGCTCTGCGACGTCGGCAGCGGCGTGTTCCGCTTCACGATCGGTGCGAAGCGGTGCTCGCTCGGCCGCGACATGTGCGTGTCGGGCACGTCGAGCGTCTTGATCCCCAGCGTGTGCGGCGTGATGTCCACGAGCACCGCTTTGACCGTGTGCCCGCCGACAATCGCACCCTGGACGGCGGCACCGAGTGCGACGCACAGATCGGGATTGATCTCGCGATGCGGCGGCTGACCGAGCCGGTCTTCCAGCAGCCGCGAGATCATCGGCGTGCGCGTGCTGCCGCCCACCAGCACCACCTGTTGAATCTGCGATGCTGTCAACTTCGCATCGTCGAGGGCTTTCTGAACCGCTTCGAGCGTCTTCGTCACCAGCGGCCGGATCAGTTCCTCGAAATCGCTGCGATCGAGCTCGAAGTTCAGGTGCAGGGGAATGCCGGCTTTCTCCGCGATGAACTCTTCCTCGATGCGGGCGAAGGCGTGGTCGCTCAGCTTCTTCTTTGCATCCTCCACCGCGCGCAGCAACCGGTTGCGGCTGACGTGGCTCGTTCGCAGGTCGATGTCGTGAATCCCTTCGAATTGCTCCGCGACGTGGTTGAGGAGCAGTTCATCGAAGTCGTCGCCGCCGAGTGCGGTGTCGCCATGACTGGCGAGGACCTCGAAGACGCCCTCTTCGCACTGGACGATGCTGACGTCGAAGGTGCCGCCGCCGAGATCGTAGACGAGGATGCGTTCGGCCCCGCTCTGCTGCGGGTGATAGGTGAGTGCCGCCGCCGTGGGTTCGTTGATGATCCGCACGACTTCGAGCCCGGCCAGTTGCCCGGCCTCGCGCGTCGCCTGCCGCTGACTGTCGTTGAAGTACGCCGGCACGGTGATGACCGCTTTGGCCACCGACGCGCCCAGGTGCTTCTCCGCGCGGTCCTTCAACGCCCGCAGGATCATCGCGGAAATTTCCTGCGGACGGAACGTCTGCTCACCGAGGCTGATGGTGGTATCGCTGCCCATCTTGCGCTTGATGCTCTTGATCGTGCGCTCGGGTGCCAGCACGAACTGATTGCGGGCGGGCTTGCCGACGAGCAAGCGTCCGTCGTCGGCAAGACCGACGACGCTTGGCAGAATCGGGTCGCCATCGTCGCCGGGAATGACGAAGGGCTGCCCCTCGCGCAAGTATGCGACTTCGCTATTGGTCGTGCCGAGGTCGATTCCGAGGATGATGTCGTTCATGAGAATCCTTCCATTATCGTGCGACGCGGACTTGAGCGTAGCGCACCAGAGCCCCATTGCAATGATATCCGCGCCGCAACTCTGCGGTGACGATTCCCGCAGCCGCATCGCCACCAAGTTCGACGACTTCCATGGTTTCGGGGTCGAACGGCAGCCCAACGCAGTCGATCGGCACGAGACCGAGATCCGGGAGTGCGGCTTCGATCCGTCGCAGGCTGATGGCGTAACCGTCGGCCGTTGACGATGCCAGTGCCAGCATCTTATCCGCGGCGTCGCGGTAAAACGCGTCCCGCTGCTCCGCGTCACGCCCGATCGATTCACGCCACGCTTGCCACGTATCATTCGCGAGTGCGTCTGCACCCAGGAGTCTTCCGATCAGCCCGGCTCGCGGTCGCGGCGGGTTTGGTGGCGGCTCGACCTCGACGACCTGAGTCACCAGGCCTTCGATCGTTTCCGGAATAGTCCCCATCTGTTTCAGCGACGCCTGCAGTACATCGGCCACATCCAGGAGCAGCTTCAGGATGGGGTTCGGTGCCTCGCTCGCTTTGGTCACGCGTTCGGAGAGGGCGCGGGATGCTTTGGTCTGCAGGTTCACTTCGTGGCGCAGTGCCGTGAACTGCGCCAACAGCGTGCCGAAGTCGATACGCTCGCCGGGCTCGGGCTCAGCGGTGCCGTGGGCTTCGAGCCAGCCCCGGAAGTCGCCGAGGATGGCGTCGATCGCCTCCGGACTCAGCGTGCGGCTGGGAGCACCGTTGTGAGGAGTGAGTCGAGTGTGATCCGCGGCCGCGGCGTCCTGCATGCCAAGTCCTCCAGAATCGATTCGAAATCGTCGGTCGACGGATCGAGGAAGAGTCGGCGTTTGACCCTCCGATTGAAATCCTTGATCTCCTCGTACGCCGCGCGGATGGCCGCGAATTTCGCCGGGTGTTGCTCGGGCGGAAACTCGCGGGTCCGTTCGAGATACCGGGCACGGATCGCAGCATCGTCCGCGTCTCGCGGCACTCCCAATACGGTATACGGATCGCCGGCTGGCATTCTGACTCCCCGGGCTCAGGAAAAAAAGTCGAAGGGATCGAAGTCGTCGATTGTGTCCCGTAGCGCTTCGTCGATCTCATCCCGCAACCGTTGCGCGTCCGGATCGTCCGAGGCCTGGAGTGCTGCTTTGGCGTCTCCGAGCAATCGACGGATGCGCTGGTTGGTCCGCCGCGTCGGGCGTCCTTCCATGAGCGCAATCGCCAACTCGAACAGCAGCCACGGCGAATTCGGGAACCGCACTACCAGCCGCTCGCAAATCTTGAGAGTGAACTTGGGTCGATCAATGTGCTCGAGGATGTACATCAGCCGTGCACACTCCGCGTCGCCAAACTGCGAATCGACAGTCCTTTCGATGAGGGTTTCCACTTTTTTCCAGATCGACTTCTGACCGCGGTATTCGATGTGGTCCCTATCGAACTGCTGCACCGCTTCCGCATATCGCAGAGCCTCGCTGAGATTGTCGCACGCGGCCAAGGCGTCAGTGTAGGCTTTGTTGGCAGATGTTTTCTGAGCAGGCTTCAGCTTGGCGAGGCCCGCGTCAACGCTCAGAGTGAACATTGTCGCGAGTCGCACATGCGGTTCCGTTAGGACCTGTTCCAGCACTGCTTTCGCCTGATCTGACTCCCCCAGCTTCCGGTGAATTGTCACCGTGAACACCCGGCCCTCGGAAAGCCGATGCGAGTCTCTCAACTCGGCATGGCGAGCCATCAGTGCATTGGCGGCCGGTGCATCGCCCGACATGAGCAAGCCGCGCACAGCGGCAAACAGAGACTGAGCCGCCGCGAGGCCCAGCTTGGTGTGGAGCGGGTTGGCGTTCAGTGCCTGCAGCCGTACCTCGAAGGCCTCCACGTACTGCCGCTTGCGTTGCAAGCCGATTGCGAGGCTCTCCAGTGCGTGTACGTTACCTGGTGCCAGCAGGAGAGCCTGACGCGCGGCGTTCACCAACGCATCCGCGTCGCTGCCACGCTCCAGGTGCTGCAACAACGAGAGCCGCGGCGAAAGTGCAGTCGGATCGACCGCGATGGCCTGATCAAAATAGTGCGTCGGCGGTTTCACTCCCGGCAGTTTGCCGCCCAGCATGCGTTCGAACGCACGACTGATGTCGTCCATGCCATCGCCGTCCGACGCGACGACATCGCTCAACTGACCAAGATGCTCGAGTACCAGGGCTCGGGCCCGCACCACCTGCGATTCGTTCCAACCGCTCGGCCGCGATGCCAGCCACTGTTCATACTTTTCCCAGTACCCCGCCGCGTGCACAAACTGACCCGTGTGCTCCAGCACGTTGGCCTGCAAGCGATCGAAACTTGGGTCTTCTGCGGGTTTGCCCAGCACACGGGCATAAATCGGCAAATCCTCCGGTTGGCCGGTCCGCATGAGTGTGTGATAGATGCTCTCGGCGAAGCGGGCTGCCAGGTCGGGCTCGCTCTGCAACGCCTTCCATGTCCGCTCAACTTGATCCCAGCATTTGTTGAGCCGATGGGCACCGCTGGTCAGTTTCTGCATCTCGCGGATCATGTCCGCCGTTTTGGAACC
>JBGSSZ010000634.1:0-3990 GCA_041736785.1 Limnoglobus sp. | reverse complement strand
CGGGCACCGGTCAGTGGCTTGATGACAGAGCCCCCCTGCACCTCGTGGTCGTACTGGCGGATGACCCATTCTTTCGAGCAGACGGTGAAGGTTTCGAGAATCGCGAGCAGGGCGGTCTGCGGGCTGACATCGCCGGCGAGGGGTGTGCGATCCGCGGCTGGTGATGAAGACCAAGTCGCGGTGCGGACCACATCGGGGCGGCCGTCATGGAGGAAGTGCATGTCGAGATCTGCGACCGACTCGCCGCGATAGGATAACTTGAGGCGGCCCGTAGCTTCGAAGGTGCCGAGCACGGCGGCTTCCACGTCCTCGCTCGCGCAGAGTGCCTGCAATTCGTTCCACTTCGCCGGTGGCACGGAGAGCACCATCCGCTCCTGCGATTCGCTGATCCAGATTTCGGTATAGGTCAGTCCGTCGTATTTCAGCGGCGCGTTTTCGAGTTGGACCGTGGCACCCAGTTCCGCGGCCATCTCGCCGACGGCACTCGAGAAACCACCCGCACCGCAGTCGGTTATTGCACTATAAAGCTCGCGATCGCGGGCCTGCAGGATCACGTCGAGGATTTTCTTCTCCGCGATGGCGTTGCCGATCTGCACGGCTCCGCCGCTCACGCTCTCCGATTCGTGGCTCAACTCAAGCGAGGAGAAAGTCGCACCGTGGATGCCGTCGCGGCCTGTGCGTCCGCCGAGCGCGACGATGAGGTCGCCGGGGTGAGTCTGCTTGAACTCCTTGCCGACGGGAATGGTTCCCACGGTGCCGCAGAACACAAGCGGATTGGCGAGATAGCGGTTGTCGAAGAGGATGGCACCGTTGACGGTGGGAATGCCCATGCGATTGCCGTAGTCGCGCACGCCGGCCACCACGCCGTGCAGCACGCGGCGGGGATGGAGCACACCCGCGGGGAGATCCTCGGGGTCGAAGTCGGGCCGAGCGAAGCAGAAGACATCGGTGTTCGCAATCGGCTTCGCACCGAGTCCTGTGCCGATGGGGTCACGGACCACGCCGCCGACGCCCGTGTTAGCTCCGCCGTAGGGCTCGATCGCGGAGGGATGATTGTGCGTTTCCACCTTGAAGCAAAGATGGTTCCGCTCGTCGAAGGCGATGATCCCGGCATTGTCGGCGAAGACGCTGACGCACCAATCGTCCGCGCCGAGGTTCGCGCGGATCGTCTGTGTTGCAGCGAAGACCGTCTCCTTCAGCAGGTTCTCAAAGCGCTTGGTTGTGCTGACGCCATCAATAGTTTCGGTGTATTCGACGATGCCTTTGAGTGTCTTGTGCGAGCAGTGCTCGCTCCAGGTCTGTGCGATGGTTTCAAGTTCGATGTCGGTCGGGTCACGGTCCTGATCGCGGAAGTGAGCCTGCACGGTTTTCATTTCATCGAGCGACAGCGCGAGCAGGCCGTCTTTGCTGAGCTTCACCAACCCGGCGTCGTCGAGGCTTCGCAGCGACACCACGCCACGCTGAAACTGATAGGGCTTACCCAATGAGAGATGCTCTGCGGCAAGGGCACCGACGACAATCTGCTCGATGGCGTCGTTGGCCAGCACCTTGCGGAAGAGCGTGTCGCGGTCTGCGCCGGTCGCAGTGCCGTGGTAGCGGCGGAAGGTCCGCACTGCCTCAAGTGGCACTCCAAGATCGCGGGCGGCACGCAGTACGCTCTCGGCCACCGGGTCCATCACGCCGGGCTTCAGCAGTACGGTCCACGCCGTGGTCGCAGTGCCGAGTTTCGAGAGCGTGGCGGATTCTACGAGCGAGTCCACAAAGAGCAGATCGACCAATCGCTCCGCTGCTGTTGAATCCACATCGCCTTCGAGCAGGAAGCCGCGAGTGGCACTCGCGACCAGGTCAGCGCCGCGCTCGGAATGAGTCAGCAGATCGAATTCGTCGCAAACGCGTTCGCGCTCGGCATCGCGGCCCAGCGGCCGGATATCAACTTCCCAGAGCATCGCGAACCTGCTTTCCTTGATCGGGCACGTCAAGTGAATTTATCATTCGTACCCGTCAGCGTCCGCCATCACTTGAGGGCAATGGTGTGATTGCTGAGCCGTTCGAAGCCGGTCTCGGTGATCAAATAATTGTGCTCGATGCGGATACCACCGACACCTTCGAGATACAGCCCGGGCTCCAACGTCACCACGTCGCCAGCCACGAGTGTTTCGAGCGACTGTTTGACCAGGAATGGTGCCTCGGGATGGGAGAGCCCGAGCCCGTGCCCCGCGTGGTGGGGGAAAGCGTCGGCCAGGCCCGCGTCTTTGAAGATGTCGCGAACTCCGTCGTAGACCTCGCGGCCCTGCACACCGGCCCGCAGGTGCCGTTCGCCCGCGGACATGGCTTCGACGCAGAGTTGAAAAAGCTGCTCCTGCCGGGGTGTCGCGGCACCCCCAACCACCAGCGTGTTGGTGAAATCGCTGCGATAGCCCTGGAGCACTACGGAAAAATCGAGGATGAGCGTGTCGCCGTCGGCGAGGACCTGCGTCGTGGGCGGCCCGCCGCGTCGACTCGAGCCCGGCGACACCGCAAAATCACCATACACAATGACAGGCTGCCCGGCGGCACGACTGCATGCACTGAAGATGCCGGTGTAGATATCGATCTCGGTCAGACCCGCTTCAACATGCTCCCGCGCCCAGACAAAGCCGACTTCCGCAACCCGACAGCAAGTGCTGATCAGCGAGACTTCGTCGTCGTCTTTGACGCGCCGCATTTCGCCGACAGCTTGGAAGAGAGAATCGGAGAGCGGATCGGTCAGGCTGTCGTGGACGCGGCCGCCGAGGGCATCGAGCACGGGCTTCAACACAGTGCGGCGCGGACCCTGACCCGGGGAAACACCGTCGTACCATTTCACGACTTCACGTTTATCGACGTGACTCGCATCAACACTCCGCGGCAGGCGATGATCGTGGAAGAGCGTTGTGGTGCCATCGGGGCGAATCTGTAGCAGCCCGCCGAAGTCGGCTCCGAGGCTGAACGGATCGACGTGAAAGTTCGCTAAATAACGCAAATGCAGCGGATCGGTCAGCACCATCGGCTGACTGGGATTTAATCGCGTCAGCAGTCGCTGACGACGTGCGGCACAACCTTCGGCAGTCAGCATGACATCCCCTTCAATTCGCCGGCTCTCAAAGCATAGAACATTCCACTGTTGCGTTCGATGCATTCCTGCGGTTGACTGGTACATTGCGAGGCTCGCCACTGTGACGTCGACTGTCGATAAACGCGATGACCGCATCCGCAGCATGTTCGGCCAGATCGCGCCGTGGTACGACTTTCTGAATCATCTGCTGAGCTTGAACATCGACAAACGCTGGCGGCGTACGACGACCCGCCGGGTGCCGCCGTGTGAGGATGGACCCATTCTCGATCTCTGCACCGGCACGGGCGACCTGGCTCTCGAATATCGCAAAGTCGCTCCTGCGAGCGTGGAAATCATCGGTGCGGACTTCACGCCCGAAATGCTCACGCGAGCCCGGAAGAAAGCCGGACGCAAACAGGGCATCTCGTTCGTCGAAGCGGATGCTCAGCAGTTGCCCTTTGCAGACGACACCTTTCAAATTGTCAGTGTCGCGTTCGGCTTGCGAAATATCTGCGATCCCGATCGCGGGCTGGCGGAAATGATCCGCGTCGCCCGACCGGGTGGCCGCATTGCAATCCTCGAGTTTTCCAAGCCAACGGCTCCAGTGATCGGGTGGCTCTACCGTTGGTATTTCCGTTATCTGCTCCCGGCGATCGGTCAGATTCTGAGCCGGAACAAATCCAGCGCCTACCGCTATCTGCCGGAGAGTGTGCTGCAGTTCCCTGACGGCGAAGCGATGGCCTCCAAACTCCGCGCGACGGGTCTCGACAAAGTCTGGTTCAAGCCGCTCACCTTCGGCGTGGCGACTCTCTATGTTGGAGAGAAACCCCTGAAGCCATTATGACGAAGTCCAATCATCTGTTAGTGCGTGCGGCTCGCGGTGAGCCCGTGGAGCGGGCACCCGTCTGGGCCATGCG